>JBPETC010000045.1:0-15405 GCA_051710325.1 Symbiopectobacterium sp. | reverse complement strand
AGCGCAGCCAGGTCATGGAAGCCTGGAATGCCAGCGGCGGCTCCGCCGGTGCCCGAAGCATCGCTGCTATCGTCTCCAGGGGCTCTGGCGTCAAAATGAGCCGCTAGCTGGCGGGTAACTGATGAAAAATAAACCGATGGTAGGCGCTTGCCATGCCATATTAGAGGCCAGCATCGCCATGACTCAACCATACTCGCTGAGAGTAACCTAATCGAACCCGATCGTTATCAGTTCCTGCTGAAAAGCGCGCGCCAACTTGAGTTTGGCCCTCAAGTGCTGCTCGGCACATGCCTTACGCCCGGCTTAGACTGCGTATCGAAAGTGACACAATTTAAAAACGATCGAGTAATTTTTCCATATTCAGCCCCCTGAACCCTGATGGATATTATGCTAATGACTTTCCTGACAAATATTGCGTCAGGTCAATTTTACCATCTTATCCACAGAATACATCGAAACTGCCTTTTGCGGACGGACAAATCATTGGATTCATAAAACCAGAAAGTTACGCTGCTATTTTGTTCGCTCTACAGTCACATTTTTAACATCAACAACACGTGTTGCTTACAACTTTAGAAATTTTCGTTGGACGAACGCATTACGTATGTCGGAAGTGGTGTAGATAAGAATACCGTGAAGGACGGCTTTCCAGTGATGCTTGCAGTTTTATGGAACGTGGTGGTTTTGCCAAATAGTCATGATAAACCAGGGCGCTATACATTGGCGTTTCGCATGAAATTATTTTTTGATAACAAATCGAATAATAAAAATATAATTGTTCTGGACGAAACCGACCTAACAGTCGATTTCGTTTTTTATGTGCTAATAACCGTCGCCTGATACGTTGTGCTATGATATTATTTATGCTGTCAAGTGCTTTAACGCGTTTTCTCGTTTATGCATATCTTAGGTAAGAAGAGTTAACACTCTATTGATAGAGGAGGCCGACCATGGAAGTTCAGCAAAGCTTATAACGCTGGATTTTCCCATCTGGCACTAGATATGAATGATCTAGCCCAGCAGCATTATCGCAAACCTGCTGGGCGTCCACAACATCGGTGGAGTCATTATTTTGCCAACAATTTGAAAACAAAGAACAAATTAAAACAATGATTCATGGTATGCCTCACTGGAATCCCTTTCTGGCATTAGGTTGTTTATCCAACCCTGACAATCAGGGCAGGAACGTAAATGAATGAGAGCAAGAACGTATTTGTATTTCGTTTGCCGCGCGATGAGTATGCCCCGTTTTCAGGCAACATGGCACTCACTGGCCGCGCAAGCGGTTACCAGTGGTGGCGATAGTCAACTGTCGTACGCGCAGGGCGTACACATGGGGCACGATCTGCGCTCGTTGAACATCTAACACCAACTTTGCCCCGGTGGTCGACATAAATAGCAATCCGCTCAATCCGGTGATTAATATGCGCAGTTTTAGCGATGATGTCGCGCGACCGTTATCACGACACTAGCAGAAAAAATCTCTTCTGGCATGCAGCAAGAATGTGATGACGGCTTATAAATACTTTCCCGGTCATAGTGATACCTAAACCGGTTCCATACGTCTCTTGCCACGGGTTGATCGTTCGCGCCACGGCGCCTTAGTCATTGATATCACCTTCTTTGAACACGCCATCGAACATGTGGGCCTGCACCCGATATAATCATGAGACTGCTCACATTCAGTACCATGCGCTGGATAACAGCCATATCGCGACCTGCAACGGCGAAAGCATCATTGTACCAGCGACCATGTCGCGAGAAATACAGAGCAATCTGCTGCGTGAACAACTGCACTATTAGGGCGTCATCATCACCGATGCGTTGGACATGGGTGCGATCGCAGATCACTTTACACAACAAAACGCGCTCGATACGGTGTTTAAGGCAGACGTAGACATCGCACTGATGCCCTGTCAGCATAAATAACCTTATCGAACCAGGGCGCAGCGCTGTCAGCCTTGATTGCCCGCGTTGTTGAAAAGTGAAACAGGGTGACTACAGTGAGGCGGAAATCAACGAATCCGTAGCGCGTATCCTCGATACCGAAGCCCTGATTGCGGATCGTTCAGATCACTGCCGTGATTAATCAACATGCCACGCTACCGCTACTCGATAAAAACTTACGCTAATTTATCCTCACGCCCTGGATGGAACAGGCCGACGGCATCAAAATAACTATGGCACAGCACAATATGGCTACTCTCACGTTAATGCCGCCAAGGAAGCGCCGCAATTAACTGATGGTGAGATTCGCCAGCGGAAAGCGCAATGTGATGTGTTTCTGCTCGGAACCCTCTCTACACGTTTTACCCCGGTGGGAAAGATGGTATTACAACAAGGGAAACACGCTGCAAAACGATACGGCGCGCTACCTGGACTGGTTACATTATGCGGGTTAGCTCGCCAAATACACAGGTACATTTGTCACTGCGTGCGCCTTATGACATTGCCCTTTATGGTAATATTGCCCTTTATGGCAATAAAGTTGGGACCTCTGTCGCTAGTTACGTATATTTTGGCTATAACAATGGTGTATGCCGTGGGCAATCCATGATAGCGCTGACGAAAGTGCTGACAGGAAAGGAAACACTTCTCCGCAGGGCAAGATGAAGGTAGTGGTGTGGAAAAGATTACGATGCAGATACAAACACGGGTACGGTCGCTTTTCCGCGTGGTTTTGGTTTGAGCTGGTAAACAGATAATCAATAAAAAATGGCAGGATTTCCCCTGCCCTTATTAACACGTTCAGGTCATAAACCTGTTATAACGCTTTCAGGATCGCTTCCACACTTTCTTTGGCATCGCCAAACAGCATTTTGGTGTTTTCCTTGAAGAACAGCGGGTTATGCACCCCGGCATAACCGGTGTTCATAGAACGTTTAAATACAATAACGTTCTGTGCTTTCCACACTTCCAACACGGGCATACCCGCAATCGGACTACCCGGATCTTCCTGTGCCGCCGGATTCACCGTATCGTTAGCACCAATGACCAGCACGGTATCAGTATCGGAGAAATCGTCATTGATCTCGTCCATTTCTAGCACTACGTCATAAGGCACTTTGGCTTCAGCCAGCAGCACGTTCATATGACCCGGCAAACGCCCGGCAACCGGGTGGATACCGAAACGCACTTTGATGCCACGTGCACGCAATTTAGCCATGATGTCATGCACCGGATATTGCGCCTGTGCCACTGCCATGCCGTATCCCGGCGTAATGATCAGTGAACTGGAGTTTTTCAGCAGTTCCGCTACATCTTCCGCCGAAGCTTCACAGTATTCACCCACTTCTTTGCTGGCGCCAGTAGAAGAATAATCGGTACCGAACCCGCCGGCAATGACGCTTAAGAATGAACGGTTCATCGATTTACACATGATGTAAGAGAGAATCGCACCCGAAGAACCGACCAGCGCACCAGTAACGATTAGCAGGTCGTTGCTAAGCATAAAGCCCGCCGCCGCCGCTGCCCAACCGGAATAGGAGTTCAACATCGATACCACCACAGGCATGTCAGCACCACCGATGGATGCCACCAGATGCCAACCAAACACTAGTGCAATGGCGGTCATGAACAGCAGCGCAATGCTCTGTCCTGCCATGCTGCCAGTATTCACAAACCACAACAGCAGCAGAAACGACACGACCAGCGCGGCCAGGTTCATCTTATGGCGATGCGGCAGCATCAGTAGCTTGGATGAAATAATGCCGCGCAGTTTACCGAAAGCTACCAGAGAACCGGTAAAGGTTACAGCACCGATAAAGATGCCGAGGAACACTTCCGTCAGATAGATATTCAGCATCACCGGATTGGTGATTTCACCATGATCCAGGAAGCTGTTAAATCCAACCAATACCGCTGCCAGACCAACGAAGCTGTGCAGAATGGCGACCAAATCAGGCATTTCAGTTATTTTGACTTTACGCGCCAGGTAGATACTGACAGCACCACCAATCGCCATCGCGGCAATAATCCAGCCAACGTTTCCGGCATTCGGCCCGAGAATGGTGGCAATCAGCGCAATCGCCATCCCTGTAACGCCAAAGATATTCCCCTGACGTGATGTTTCATGTTTTGACAGCCCTGCCAGACTGAAAATAAACAAAATAGCGGAAACAATGTATGCAGCTGTAGCCAATCCTCCAGACATATGTTACCCCTTAGTTTTACGGAACATGTTCAGCATGCGCTGGGTGACGGTGAAACCACCGAATATATTGATGCTGGCGATCAGTACGGCAATGAAGGAGAAGAATGACACCCATCCGCCGTGACCGATCTGCAACAGTGCCCCCACCACAATAATGCCCGAAATCGCATTGGTAACGGACATTAGCGGCGTATGTAGCGCATGACTGACGTTCCACACCACGTAGTAGCCCACCACGCACGACAAAGCAAACACGGTGAAATGCGATAAAAACTCTTTCGGAGCCACATTGGCCAGCCAGCCGAACAACAAAATAGCCAGAGCCATAAAAGCATATTTTTTCCACGGTGAAGCTGTTTCCGCCTCTACTTTTGGCGCAGCAGCGATCGACTTGGCCTGTTGCGGTTGGGCAGACACTTGAATCGGCGGTGCAGGCCAGGTGATATACCCTTCTTTCACCACGGTAACGCCACGGATCACCACGTCATCGAAATCAATAGTGATGGTGCCATCTTTCTTTTTGCACAATAGTTTCAATAGGTTAACTAGGTTAGTGGCATACAGCTGTGAAGATTGTGTCGGTAAACGGCTCGGTAAATTAGTGTAACCGATAATTTTCACACCGTTCTCAGTGACGGTCACCCGATCGGCCACAGTGAGTTCACAGTTGCCACCGGTTTGTGCCGCCAGATCGACAATCACGCTGCCCGGCTTCATGCTCAGCGCCATCTCTTTGGTGATAAGGCGCGGTGCCGGTTTGCCGGGGATCAAGGCGGTAGTCACGATAATATCGACGTCTTTCGCCTGCGCGGCGAACAGTTCCATTTCCGCTTTGATAAAGGCTTCGGACATCACTTTAGCATAGCCGTCACCGCTGCCCGCTTCTTCTTCAAAATCCAGCTCAAGGAATTCGGCGCCCATGCTCTGCACCTGCTCCTTGACCTCCGGGCGAGTGTCGAACGCACGCACAATCGCGCCCAGGCTGCCTGCCGCACCGACAGCGGCCAGTCCGGCAACACCCGCACCAATCACCATCACTTTAGCTGGCGGTACTTTACCCGCAGCGGTAATTTGACCGGTGAAGAAACGGCCAAACTCATGAGCGGCTTCCACAATAGCGCGGTAACCGGCGATATTGGCCATGGAGCTCAAGGCATCCAATGATTGCGCACGAGAAATACGCGGCACGGAATCCATTGCCATCACGGTGATCTGACGCTCTGCCAGTTTTTCCAGTAATGCTGGATTTTGAGCGGGCCAAATAAAGCTCACCAGCGTGCTGCCTGCACGCAACAACAATGCCGTTTCATCCGCTGACGGAGCGTTAACTTTAAAAATGATATCGGATTGCCATACCTCCTCCGATTCCGCAATCACTGCGCCAGTAGCGGTATAAGCAGCATCGTCAAAATTGGACAACTTGCCCGCGTCATGTTCTACTGAAACCTCGAAGCCGAGTTTAAGCAACTGTTCCACCGTTTCCGGCGTTGCTGCGACACGTGCTTCATTGGCCAACCGTTCTTTTGGTATACCAATACGCATACTGATTCCCTATCGCTTATTTATACGAAGTTTTTATTATCACCCCATCTGATAACTCGATTGCCCGGCAATGCTTGCGCAATATTCTGTTATCAACAATCACAAGGCAATGACATGTCACCTACTGAAAATTTGATCGATGATCCATATATAAAATCACTTTCTTGCAAATGCTTAGCAAACTCCTGCGAATGGCTCGAATTCAGGAGAAAAGCCGACGCTATCTTACCTCTACCTCCCTCCTCTCTCTCGCGGCTTTTTCTGCCCACGCGGTACAGGAATTGTACACCAGAGCAGGCTACTGCGGTAAAACTATTCGATCGAATTTCTTTTAGTGGCCGTTTTAACACCATTTTTGACGCGATGGCTGAAGCGTCAAAACGTTCCCACAAAGCTGGCGCTGATGCGTTTTACATTCAGGCGATCAACGAAAAACAGAGGCAACAATCAGACTCTTTATGTTGATCTGTACCATAAAGAGACACCGAAAGCGAATGCTACTACGGCACAGCGTACCTTTGATGGCATTCGCGAATTGCCACAATTATGACGCTTACCATCTAGAGCCGTTTTATACCGTATCGGTCAGCGGTATTTCTCTACCCAACCTATAACATCAATGCTGCCATCGCCAAAGCTCCTAAAGAGAAGAATGCCGCTTTCTTCTTTATCGTGCGTCAGATCGATATCAACAGCACTGGCACTAACCAGAAAATTACTGTTTATGACTATAAAGCCGATGCACCGAAACGTGTGGTGCAGAGTACTGATGTGATTCCCGCTTGACTCTGACGTGTGCCGAACAGCCCTAGCCGCTGGTGGTGAAGCGGCGTCTAAAGTGGAAATTCTCGGCGTTGCCATGTCTGGCAACCCGAGCCGTAACGTGGTAATTTCTACGAAACACAGACATCTAAAGGCGGACGCTATACGGTGAATTTGGCCGATAGCAAAAGTATTCAGGAACTGAACAAGGCCACCGCAGCACAAGTATTCAGGAACTGAACAAGGCCACCGCAGCACAAATGACACCTTCGACTCCATCGCCTTCCGTGGCACCTTCAACGGAACAACAGATGTATCAGAAGCCGTGGCAAAACGTGCCGCTGACGAAGAAGCGCGTTTCTTATGCACGAGATTCCCGCTTTTCGCCGGGAATAACGTAACGGAGGTGGACGGGAATCTGCTTTTAGAGCTGATAATTAAATGCGAATAATCATCAGTTGTTGGTATCCAGTTCAGGGAACTGTTTGATCAGATCATCAATCGCTTTAATTTGCTGCAAGAAGGGCTCTAGCTTATTTAGTGGCAATGCAGACGGACCGTCACATTTCGCGTTGGCCGGATCCGGATGCGCTTCAATAAACAACCCCGCCAACCCAACCGCCATGCCTGCACGTGCAAGCTCAGTGAGCTGACCACGACGACCACCGGAAGCCGCACCGAAAGGGTCGCGACATTGCAACGCGTGAGTCACGTCAAAAATCACCGGGCAGCCGCTAGACACTTGCTTCATGACGTTGAAACCCAACATATCCACAACCAGGTTGTCATAACCAAAGTTGCTGCCACGATCGCACAAAATAACCTGCTCGTTGCCACCTTCTTTGAACTTGTCAACGATATTGCCGATTTGTCCTGGGCTGATAAACTGCGGTTTTTTCACGTTGATCACCGTACCTGTTTTCGCCATTGCCTCAACCAGATCGGTTTGACGTGCTAAAAACGCCGGCAGCTGGATTGCATCCACCACATCGGCGACGATCTGCGCCTGCTGTGCTTCATGTACATCCGTTATCACCTTTACACCTAAGGTTTGTTTCAGTTCCTGGAAGATCTTCATGCCCTCTTCCAGGCCCGGCCCACGATAAGAGTGAATGGAGGAGCGGTTAGCCTTGTCGAAGGAAGCCTTGAACATGTAGGGAATGCCCAGTTTTTGCGTTATGGTGACGTAATGTTCACAAATACGCATAGCGAGATCGCGCGATTCAAGCACATTCATACCGCCAAACAGGACAAAAGGCGCGTCGTTGGCAATAGGAATATCACCAACCTTAACCACTTTATTCTTCATGCTGTTACTTTATCGGAATAATTAACATTAAAAAATGCGTTAGTGCAATACAACATGTTTTTGCTCTATCGAGTGAATTTGCAATTTGATCATTTCACTGACCGGATCTTCAGGGCACTGTTCCACGAAGTAGCTTAAATCAGACACAGCGATATGGTCGCAGTCCAATTGCGCATAGATCAAGCCGCGATCGCAAATTTCATAAGGGTTTTCTGGGTCGAATTGCAGCACGGCTTCACTGGCCCGCAGCGCAAGTTCCATCTGCTTCTCTTCCATCAGCGCCACTTTTAACGTATCAAGCAATTTGCGTACAATCAGCACGTTTTCCGCTTCGTCCAGATCTTCATCCATCAGTTGCGTAGACGGGCCAATGTTACCTTTAAGCCACACATCCAGCAAATGCTCGCTCAGAGTATCGCCATTGAGCGGATTGATGAGCCACATCTCGTTATCCATCCAGTCCGCACACAGGATCAACTGTGTTGGGAAAATCACCGGCATCATAGGGATGATACAGGGCGTGAGCGATATGCAGGAACACAATTCCCAGAGATACCGGCATTCCCTGACGGGATTCCAGCACCTTATCTAACCACAGCGCATCGGATAAACGGTAAACGCCACTGGCACCACCAAATCCCCAGGTGTGGTAAAAAAGCGTCAACAACATATCCAGTTGTTGATCCTGATCCAGATCGCGGGGAATGGCTTTACGCGCTTCATCAACCAACTGTTGCAGTTTCTTGCGTACATTCAAGGTTGAGAAGTCACTTCGCACTTTCTGTGAAACTAAAATAACCCCTTCACTTAACGGCGACTGATTGAATTCAAAATCCGCAATAGAACTCATAGTTATTCCATATAGTTATTCCATCAGAAATGCGAGTTTAGTGATTGCTTGCCTGTGCAATCAGCAAGAAACACATCAAGGCAAGGATAAAACCACCCAACGCGATCGCCCCAACGCAATGATGTGTCCCAGTAAAATGTAAATGATAACGCCAAACAGCTTCGCCGTCAGCTAGCTTTCTTGCGAAGAAAAAGGGTAAAAGCAATTTATAACGATCAGTGCAATACCGATCGTTAACAGTAGCGTATCGTTAATGTGTAGCACTGCCCTGACCCAGCGCTGTTATAACTCGGGAGAGTTGGCGGCACAGCCAATAAAAACGAGTTACAAACAGGCTAAGCGTTACAACAGCGGTGAGCACGTGCGCCGTGAGAACGACGGCGTGGTACGACATCAGGCATCTCCCTCCCTCTACCGCCACAGCCACTTCCCCAGCGTCACGCGCTCGTTACCACCATAATCGCGGCAGGTGGCAACCTGATCAAAACCGCGCTGTTGCATCAACTGTCTCACTGGTTCACCTTGCTGCCAACCGTGCTCTAACAGCAACCAGCCCGTATTTTTCAAATGTTGAGGAGCCTGTTGAATAATCCAACGCAAATCAGCCAGTCCGCCTTCAGCGGCCACCAGTGCGCTTAGCGGTTCAAAGCGCAAACCCCCTTCACACAGGTGGGTATCTTCGGCATCGATATAAGGTGGGTTGCTGACAATCACGGAAAAGCGCGTGGACGCAACGGGTTTAAACCAATTGCCATGCACAAATTGCACATTGGATAATTGCAATGTCGCCGCGTTGCGTTGTGCCAATGTCACCGCATCCGGCTGAAAGTCAACCCCAGTTACGGTGCAGTCCGGGTGTTCGCTCGCCAAAGCCAGCGCGATCGCCCCGGTTCCGGTACCCAAATCCAGCACCGTCGGAGCACTGAACTGCTCCATGCACTGCGACGCCTGTTCCACCAGGCACTCAGTGTCTGGACGTGGAATCAGCGTTACCGGGGAGACCGCCAGTGGCAGAGACCAAAATTCACGTTTGCCCGTTAAATAACCCACTGGCTCGCCGTTGATACGACGGGTCAGCAGCGCTGACAGGCGCTGAAGCTGCACGTCATCAAGCAAGGTTTCGCCAAATGCTAGCAAAAATGTGCGCCCTTTTCCCGTGACGTGTTCTAGCAGAATTTCCGCATCACACTTCGGGCTTTCACTGTGGATCAGCTGCTCTAGCGCCGTTGCGACCCAGGTGCGGTAATCCATTATTCCTGCTCGGACAGCGCAGCCAACTGATCGGCCTGATACTCTTGCACCACAGGCTGGATCAGCATATCCATCTTACCTTCCATCGCTTCATCCAGCCGGTAAAGCGTCAGGTTAATGCGGTGATCGGTCACGCGCCTCTGCGGGAAATTATACGTGCGTATACGATCGGAACGGTCGCCACTGCCCAACAGGTTACGACGCGTCGATGCTTCTTCCTGCTGACGTTTTTGCAGTTCTGCTGCGCGTATACGCGCAACCAGCACAGACATGGCCTTCGCCTTGTTTTTATGTTGGGAACGCTCATCCTGACATTCAACCACAATCCCGGTCGGTAAGTGGGTGATACGAATTGCCGAGTCGGTAGTGTTAACGTGCTGACCACCGGCACCGGAAGAACGGAAGGTATCAATACGTAAATCCGCCGGATTGATATCGAGGGTTTCCGCTTCGGGCACTTCTGGCATCACCGCAACCGTACAGGCTGAGGTGTGAATACGCCCCTGTGATTCTGTGGCAGGCACGCGCTGTACACGGTGGCCGCCCGACTCAAATTTCAACTGACCATAAACACCATCGCCACTTACTTTGGCGATCAACTCTTTATAACCGCCATGCTCACCGTCGCTGGCACTCATGATTTCCACTTGCCAGCGACGTGATTCAGCATAACGGCTGTACATGCGAAATAGATCTGCCGCAAATAACGCGGCTTCATCACCGCCGGTACCTGCACGCACTTCAAGGAAGCACCCGCGCTCATCGTCCGGATATTTTGGTAATAATAGCACCTGAAGCTGTTGTTCCAGCGCTTCGCCGTCAATCTTCACCTGTTTTAATTCTTCTTGCGCCATATCGCGCATTTCCGCGTCGTCCAGCATCAATTCTGCGGTTTCACTGTCTTCTTTCACCTGCTGCCAGCGTTGAAAACAGCGCGTGATGTCAGCCAACTGGGCATATTCGCGAGATAAAGCCAGAAAGCGCTCCATATCGGAGATAACGCTCGGTTCACCCAGCAGGGCTTCTACTTCCTCGTGACGTTCTTGTAACGCTTCCAGTTTGGCAACAATAGAAGGCTTCATGCGTACGGTTAATTCCTGTCAACTAAGAATGGATAGGGTGCTAGTCCAGCCCGAGGCTGTCGCGTAAAATGTGTAATCGGTTCAGATCGCCATCGCGGGCAGCCTGCTGCAACGCGGCGGTAGGCGCATGAATGAGGCGGTTAGTGAGACGCGAGGTTAACGCGTCCAGCACTGCTTCCACGTCATTGCCTTGCTGAATGGCCGTAAGCGCTTTCGCCGTCATTTCCGCGCGAATCGCATCTGCCCGTGAACGGTATTCTCGAATGGTTTCCACCGCAGATTGCGCACGCAACCAGGCCATAAAATCGGCAGACTCTTGCTGCACGATAGATTCAGCCTGCACCGCTGCGGCCTGACGTTGCGCCATATTGTGCTGAATAATGGCATGCAAATCGTCCACGCTATACAGATAAACGTTGGGTAACTTACCCACTTCCGGCTCGATATCGCGCGGCACGGCGATGTCCACCATCAGCATAGGCTGGTTGCGTCGCACCTTCAGCGTCCTTTCCATCATGCCTTTTTCAATAATCGGCAGCGTACTCGCGGTGGAGCTGATCACGATATCGGCCTGCACCAGATAGTCGTCCAGTTCGCCAAGCGTGATCACTTCAGCGCCCACTTCAGCGGCAAGGACTTGTGAACGTTCGCATGTGCGATTGGCAATCACCATGCGCTTTACCTGATGTTCGCGTAAATGACACGCCACCAGTTCAATAGTTTCTCCCGCACCAACCAGCAGCACGGTAACACCCACCAGTGACTCAAAAATCTGCCGCGCTAACGCACAGGCAGCAAACGCCACCGACACCGAACTGGTTCCAATATCCGTCTCCGTGCGCACCCGTTTTGCCACTGAGAACGAACGCTGGAACAAGCGTTCCAGCTCGCTGGAGAGTGAGTGACCGCGTTGGGATTCGGAAAAGGCTTTTTTAACCTGCCCAAGAATTTGCGGCTCACCCAGCACCAACGAATCCAATCCGCTGACGACACGCATCAGGTGATTAACCGCCGCATTATCCTGATGCCAGTAGAGGCTTTTTTTCACTTCATCAGGGTTCAGGTGGTGGAACTGGCACAGCCAGTCGACCACCTGTTCGCGCTGGTTCTCCCGCTCATCGACACTGAGATACAGCTCAGTACGATTGCAAGTAGACAGCACAACCCCACCATGAACCAACGGCTGCGCAAGCAGGCTGTGCAAAGCGTCGCCCAAAGCATCAGGGGAAAACGCGATACGTTCCCTGAGTGGTACTGGAGCGGTTTTGTGGTTGATGCCAAGCGCAAGCAGGGTCATTGGGTCATTCTTGAATAAATGCCGTCAAGAGTAATGCTGATATTAGTATGGTCTTCGAGTAGGGGTATACTACTTAATACTGCGCAGCATGAAAAGCGACGTGGCGAGAAGTACCTCTATATTGGCGTAGTTGATATTGCGTGCCGCATTCCTTTTTCTCTGTCATACATTGCCACTGGGCATTGCCTGCAACGCATGGCACACTGTATCCATTCAACATGATGACGGGTTTCTCTACCCCCTTATAATAAGGATATATGCAACATGTTAAGTCACATCGCACGCGCTTTACGGCTCCTGCCTTTAGTCAGTTTACTGCTGACTGGTTGTACTCTTACCAAGCCCTCTGGTCCCAACGCAATGTCGGATTCCCCAGCCTGGTTACAACATAAGCAGCAGGTACAACAATTGAGCCAGTACCAGACACGCGGTGCATTTGCCTATATCTCCGATAGCAAGAAACTTTCGGCCAACTTTTTTTTCTGGCAAGAGTCTTCAACGCAACTCTACCATCTGCTGCTTACCAACCCGTTCGGCGGCACAGAACTGGAACTACGTGCGCAGCTCGATGGCATTCAAATCACCGATGTGCAAGGTAAACGTTATATCGGCAAAGATGCAGAGTACATGTTATCCCAACTGACCGGGATGCGTATTCCATTGACCAATCTTCGCCAGTGGATAATGGGCCTGCCGGGAGATGCGCAGCAGTTTACGCTGGATGAGCACGCTCGACTCAGTACGGCAACGCTGGTACAAAACGGCTTGACGTGGGAAGTAAAATATCTCGGTTACGATGATAGTATCACGCCAACCCTACCCAACGCCCTGGAACTGACGCAAGGCGAGCAACGCATTAAGCTGAAAATGAATAACTGGACGGTGCAATAAGCATGAGCGATGCGGCACAACTGACGCACTGGCCATCTCCGGCCAAACTTAACCTATTTCTGTATATCACCGGTCAGCGCGCCGACGGGTATCACCTGCTGCAAACGCTGTTTCAGTTTCTGGATTATGGCGATACGGTCAATATCCTATTACGCAACGACGGCGTTATCCAGCTACTTACCCCGCTACCCGGCGTGCCTGACGACACCAATCTGGCCGTACGGGCGGCACGCTTGTTAAAGGCCTACAGCCATGACCAGGGCCACACACTGGCCTATAGCGGTGCTGGCATCGCTATCGATAAACGCCTGCCAATGTGCGGAGGTCTGGGAGGCGGTTCTTCCAACGCTGCTACTGTGCTGGTTGCGTTGAATCATCTGTGGGAATGCGGGCTTGATGAGGACTCGCTAGCGCAGTTGGGATTACGACTAGGCGCAGATGTACCGGTGTTTGTACGCGGGCACGCCGCTTTCGCCGAAGGCGTTGGGGAGATACTGACATCCGTCTCGCCGCCTGAAAAATGGTATCTTGTGGTACATCCTGGCATCACCGTTCCGACCCCGCTGGTGTTTAGCGATCCGGACTTACCATGCAACACCCCGGTACGCACATTAGATGAACTACAAAAACAGACCTTCGTCAATGATTGTGAATCTATCGTAAGAAAACGTTTTCGCAAGGTTGAACAGCGACTTTCTTGGCTGCTAGAATACGCACCGGCTCGCCTGACAGGAACGGGAGCTTGTGTGTTTGCTGAATTCGACACCGAATTCGCCGCTCGTCAGGTGCTTGACCAAGCGCCGGAAACGCTGAACGGTTTTATTGCGCGTGGCGTGAATACCTCGCCTCTGCATCGTGTGCTTTTCGGGCAACGTTAAGCGTTGAAAACATTTTTCGGGTTTATGCCTTAAGTTTAAGGCTTAACTTATACACCCGTATGCATATTTTACCCGCTACCTCGCAACGCTCTCGTAGACACCGGGTACAATATTTCTTTAGACGCAAGCCTGAGGTTCTTCTCGTGCCTGATATGAAGCTTTTTGCTGGTAACGCTATCCCCGAACTAGCGCAACGTATTGCAAACCGTTTATACACCAGTCTGGGAGACGCCGCTGTATGTCGCTTTAGCGACGGTGAAGTCAGCGTACAAGTCAATGAAAACGTTCGTGGTGACGACATTTTCATCATCCAATCCACCTGTGCACCAACCAATGACAACCTGATGGAACTGGTTGTGATGGTCGATGCTCTACGCCGCGCATCAGCGGGACGTATTACCGCCGTTATCCCTTATTTTGGCTATGCTCGCCAGGACCGCCGTGTGCGTTCTGCGCGTGTGCCGATCACCGCCAAAGTGGTCGCTGATTTTTTGTCAAGCGTAGGGGTTGACCGCGTCCTGACTGTGGACCTGCACGCAGAACAGATTCAAGGCTTCTTCGATGTTCCGGTCGATAACGTTTTCGGCAGCCCGGTTCTGCTGGAAGACATGTTGCAGCAGAATCTGGAAAACCCGATTGTGGTTTCTCCGGATATCGGTGGCGTTGTGCGTGCGCGTGCCATTGCTAAACTGCTGAACGACACTGACATGGCGATCATCGATAAACGTCGTCCGCGCGCCAATGTCTCTCAAGTGATGCACATCATCGGTGATGTCGCAGGGCGCGACTGCATTCTAGTCGACGACATGATCGATACCGGTGGCACCCTGTGCAAAGCGACAGCAGCATTAAAAGAACACGGTGCAAAACGCGTCTTTGCTTATGCCACTCACCCGATTTTCTCCGGCAATGCGTATAACAACATCAAGAATTCGGTGATTGACGAAGTCATCGTCTGCGATACCATTCCGCTGTCTGAAAATATCAAAGCACTGCCTAATGTGCGAACACTGACACTTTCTGGCATGCTCGCGGAAACTATTCGTCGTATCAGCAACGAAGAGTCTATTTCTGCCATGTTTGAACATTAATCAACTGCGTCAATTTCTATTGTCGACAAAACGCCACCTTACGCTGTGTATACAGTTTGCCAACAATGTGTTTTGCTTTTGTAAGTTCGTCGTTGTAAGCCCTATAGCCATCAGTGCACCAAAATGCCACTCTGAACCTTGAGAGCAGTTCCAGCAACTTACGCAGGAGAGGCACAAATGCATGAGGGATAATCCGCTTCAAACACAGCGCTCATACATACCATAGCCAACGCTGTCGTTTTTTGTTGCCAATAGGCTATCCAGTGGCAACGTTGTTACATTCCGCGGAGAGGGTTTTT
>JBPETC010000044.1:0-15777 GCA_051710325.1 Symbiopectobacterium sp. | reverse complement strand
GCAGGAGAGGCACAAATGCATGAGGGATAATCCGCTTCAAACACAGCGCTCATACATACCATAGCCAACGCTGTCGTTTTTTGTTGCCAATAGGCTATCCAGTGGCAACGTTGTTACATTCCGCGGACGCCAGTCTGACGATCAGGCTATCCGGAGCAAGGGTAATTTTTTTGATGGCGATACCACGCTCATTAAGTCGCTGGTAAATGTAAAAACCATCAAGGAGTGAGGCCAAAAACTAAAAGTGAGGAAAATGTGCAGCAGCATTTCATCCTGTTGACGGCTCGGTGACAGGGGTCAGCAGGATAATCGGCAGAATTACCAGAATCATCATGTGCCAGATAGCTTTCAGATAAAGCCAACCGAATAATACGTTAGTTCCCTTTTTCTACATTATCGGCGCGCTTCTTACGCCACAACACTAACAGTGAACCGAACAGACCTACGAATAATAACACCAGTGGCAACATCATCAGGCAAAACATTAACTCGTCTTCATACTTCATGAAGACCGGGGTCTTGCCTATCACTAACCCGAGCGAAACCAGAATCAATACCCACAACAGCCCGCTTATCCAGTTGAAAAACTGAAAGCGAGTATTATCCAGCCCTGACAGTCCGGCAATGGTAGGTAGCAGCGTGCGAACAAAGGCGAGAAATCGGCCAATCAGAAGCGCTGATAATCCATGACGATGGAACAACAGATGCGCACGCTGGTGATAGTGTGCGGGGAGATGAGAGAGCCAGCCTTGTACTATTCGGGTATTCCCTAGCCACTTACCTTGAATATAGCTCATCCAGCAGCCAAGGCTGGCGGCGGTGGTAAGCAGTGCGATAGTGAATGCATAATTCATCGTGCCTTTGGCAACCAGCACGCCGACCAATACCAGCAGACTGTCTCCTGGCAGAAAGGCCGCGGGTAATAGACCATTTTCCAAAAACAGGATTATGAAAAGAATAAAATAGAGCGTCCAAACCAGTTTGGGGTCAGCGAGAATATCGAAATTTTGGTGCCAAAGTGCATTAACAAGTTCTTTAATTAATTCCATTCGGTATTCCTAACACAACAGCATGCTATGTGGCCCATCGGCGATAAAATACACCGACTGCAAGGGTCATTATGTACATCATGTACATCACGTACATCATGTACATCGGCTCGCCATGGTGAGCGCTGTTAGAGTAGAACATACCGATGTTCACATATCTCATCTCTCATCCCCTTAATCCATTTTGCCCGACGAACCTGCATTGTTGCGTTTTGACGTCAGTAACACGGGAAATATACCGGATTAAGCGTTAAAAAGAGCTTCTCACTGTAACAAAAGCCTAAAGGTTGAGATAGGGAATTATCGCAGGAAAATGTGAGATTTATCGCTGCTGTTTGACAAAAATGTTTTTGCGGCCGATTTTACATTTTTTGACACAAACAGGTGTTTTCAGACGTTTTTGTCTCTGTTAGTTGTCAGGATTTGTGCACGGTAATTGGCTCAAGATGCACGACGGGATTTTCGGCAAACATATAGGGGTCAACGTTGAATTCAAAGTCATCGATGGCGGCGCGAAACAGAATTTGCTTGCTGTTTTCCAGATGCTGTCACATCGCTAGCTTGTCGGCGTAGGGATCTTTGCGAATAAGTACCTTAAGTATTTGATCGTGCTCTTTGCACCAGCTTTCGATTGAGCGATCATCAATGTGTTCGTGCAGCTTGAGCCAGTATGGATTTTGGATACGCTGGCTCCACATTTTTCCACGATAGTGGCCATCGCCGAGTTCTATGTCGCCAGTGCCACCTGAATGTGAAACTTCAGATCCCACTCGAAATCACGGAAACGATTTTCCTGACGCGCATATTCCTGGATCTCCATCAACTGGACAATGTCTTGACGCGTCACCTGTATTGCCCAAATGCGGCAATATTGCTTTCAATTAGCTGGCGTGCCTGCAATAGATAAAATGGTCCGGCGATGACAAACTGGATATTCCCGCCGCTGGGTGCGCGATGGCTTTTCTGATTGGAAATGACATGAATGCCTTAACCTTTCCGCACATCGACGCAGCCTTATACTACATCCAGTATGATGATCGCCTCGCGCACGACGGTGCGGCTGACGTTCATCTCTTCTTAAATGTAGCATTCGGCGGGTAACTTCTCACTAACAAGGTAAACGCTACTTTCGATGCGATGCTTAAGTTATATAGATGACGGTCCGTAAATGAAGAATCTTTCTCTGCGACTTTCCTGTGTCGCACACCTCACCACAGTGCCGAAAAAAAGGCTGAGAAAACCATCGCGCTAAAATTTATTATACCACTTATTCGTTAAGCTGACCAACATCAAGGTCACAGTTATGCATTATCATCCCGCAATAAAAACGCCGATAACCCGGTTATCGGCGTTGAAGCAGGTCTAGCCGTGAGACAGGCAGTGATTAATGCGCCTGTGCCGTCTCAAGCACTGCGGGTTATTCTATTTCTACCTCTTGGCGATTTTTTACCGAATAACGCAGATCAGGATAGCACCCAGCACACCAAAGGCTGTCAGCACCGCGAACAGCGGACCGAAGCCAATTGTGTCTGCTAATTCGCCAATCACCAGAGCGAACAGGGTGCTCGCCAGCTAGCACAGCCGGTCAATCCGTTGGAGGTAGCCACTTCGTTACGACAAAACACATTAGAAGAGAGCGTGATCAGCGCCACGGACAGTGACTGGTCGCAAATCCACCTACCTACGCATAGCAGCGCGATGGCAACATAATGGCTTGTGAATAGGCCGACAACTCTAAGCCAATCATCAATACCGCACCCAGCGCCACCGCCATTTTGCGCGAAACGATCAGGTTCACTTTGAAGTATTTATGGAACAGCATGGGCATGTAACTACCTAATACGCAGCCCAGGTCAGCAAGCAGTATTGGCAGTTAGGCGAACATGGCAATTCTTTCAGGTTAAAGCCATAGACATTGAACATGAACAGAGGAATCCAGGCGTTGATGGTGCCCCATGCCGGTTCAGCCAGGAAACGCGGTAACGCGATGCCAAAGAACTGACGGTTGCGCATGATCGGCGGATATTTTCTTACAGTTATCAGCCTGATGCTGAGATTCCTAACCGCTTAGAATGTAATCGCGCTCTTCACCATTCAGTTTTTTCTAATCTTTCGGGTGTTTGTAAAATGCTAGCCAGACAGAGTCAACACCATGCTCAAGGCACCGGTGATGATAAAGGCAATTTCCCAACTGTGCATTACGATGGCCAAAACTATCAACGACGGCGCGATCATGGCGCCGATTGAGGAGCCGACATTGAAGTAAACTACGGCAATGGAACGCTCCTTGGCGGGGAACCATTCACTGCTTGCGTTCAGGTCCACATGGATCATAGCAGCTTCGGCCATGCCGACCAAACCACGTGAAATGGCCAGACCTTGCTAGCTGTTTTCCATTGAGATACTGGCACAGAAAATGGCCCACAGGATAACGAACATGGCGTAGCCGACTTTGGTGCTCAGCAAGATCCAGCATGCAACCGGTGATGGGCTGCATAAAGGCATAGCAAGCGAAATAGGCAGTAATGATGTAGGAGTATTGCTGTGTCGTGATATGTAACTAATCTTGCAACGTTTGAGTGGAAACGGCGATAGCATTACGTGTCAGGTAACCGAGCACGGTGACAATGCTCACCAGCCCGATCATGTGCAAACGTAGCCATTTGATTTTACTTATTTATATTTTCTCTCCGAGTCAAAAATATAACACCGTGCCATTAGCTGTTCTAACAACCGGTGTTGTGTTTAGCCAACAAGGTTGGCTGGCTGGCGTACCTCCCAGAAGGGCGAAATCGCAGGGTTCAAATGTAGTTTGTTTTGGCTGGTGTTTCAACGATCAGAAAGACGGTGTGCAGTGGCAAAACTGGGCCTGCTGAGCCGCTTTGTGGCATGTTAACCGATATCCGTAGCTTCCTATCTTACACTCGCCATGAGTATTTCCGTCGTATCCTGTGCCAGATGATCAGCCGCTGGGTAAAAGACGGCGAAGCGCTAGCAGTGGCGCGCGCCATGACATTGTATCGTGGCAAGGTGACAAGGCGGTAATAACCTAACCCCGATCGCACCTCCTGTCCTGAGGTAGCATTCTTAATGCAAATATTGAATCGTCGTGACTTACCTGATTGTCATCATCCTGATCGAATTATCCAATTCGGTCTTTATTAGACACCCAGGATGGGCTGTACACCACGATCATTCTCGGTTTGAATGAGCACAAAATGGCGAAGCGGTGCATGAGCCGCGCCAGATCCATTCTATTAACCGTGAAATCAACATTTACTGTCAGTTTGACGAGTATCTGGCACTATGTCGTGCAGTGGGAACTGCCGCAGGCCTTTACTTGGATCAACGAAAATAACACGTTCTGCTCCGCGCTGGTTGACCGTATTGTGACGGGCTATCCGCGCGCCGAAGTGGAAGCGCTGCAACAGGAAATGGGCTACCAGGATACCTTCTGGGATATTGCCGAGTACTTCTACTTGTTTGTGATCCAAGGGCCGCAATGGCTGGATCGGGAATTGCGCCTCGACAAGCTGGACCTGAATATTCCACATCGTTGATGATATCAAGCCGTACAAAAAGAGCAAAGTGGCAATTTTGAACAGTGCGCACACCGCGCTGCTGCCGGTTGCCTTCCTGGCCGGCCTAGATACCGTAGGCGAATCCATGAATGACGCACAAATCAGAAGCTTTGTGGAAAAACCATTGCGCCGAAGAGATCGTTCCGGTGCTGGATTTGCCGCACGATAAGATGACCTCTTTTCCCCAAGCTGTGCTAAGCCGTTTCCGTAACTCGTTTATTCAGCACCAGCTGTTATCCATTGCCCTGAACGGCATGACGAAATTCCGCACCCGTAGCTGTAAACGCTGGTCAGCACCGTGCTGAGCGATATGGATCACTGGGAATATAGCATCTATCTGACTCAGGTGCCGGGATTGGTAGAACAGGTTACTCAGCAACTGCAAGCGATCGTCGATCGCGGCATTACCGCGAACCCCTTGCTGGGGCGTTTCTCGGATTACATGATCGCCAACGGAGGCACCACTATGCTGACGGAAGTACCTAAAATGTTTGGCGCAGAGCGTATTATGATGAGCCGCTGTCGCGATGAAGCGACGTTTAAAAAACGGTCCACATGGTCAATGATTTCAAACAGTACTTTATCGAGCATAACCAGGCTATTCATGAGAACCTTTCTCCGGGTAACAAAACCGGTGGTATCACTACGCTGAAAGAGAAATCACTGGGCTGTACCCAGAAAGCGTGGCAGAGCGAAAGTGGTGGATATGCTCAAGTATAGCGAACGCCTGCATATGCCGTGGTTAAACTTGCTCACGGGTCATGATGCGGTGGCTACCACAGCATGCTGGCGGCGCGGGCTGCACGGCGGTTTTGTACCTACAGTGAAACTGGCAACAAACAGCGAACTGGCACAGGAAAACCGCACTGGATCGATTTTGAGGCCGGCCGCCATGATTCATGGGGTGAAAATGGATGATCTGCTGACCACAGTTTGTGGACATGATCGTGCAAATTGCTGATGGCAAAAAGCTGGCGAAAAACGGTATTGCATTCAAATGGAGCGGGCTGCTTCGCTTTATCCGGTAACGGCTGATAGGCACTTCTGCCATAACTGTGTTTTTTTACAGAGACTGTCTGTTCACAAAACGAACATCTTACATCAACTGTAGCCACTGTATCTCCACATCCAAAACAGGAGGGTTTACACTGTGATTAATTTATTAAATATACGACCAATCCTGTCGCTATACGCCAAATGGATGACCCAGTGAGATAGTATCTGCGTTTAAAGAGTTATATGACGCGGATGTCTTACCCACGCTGATATCGAAGGTCACCGGTACCGTCATAGACCAGGTTATCGAATAGCAAAACTATCCACTGGATGCAGTCTATCCAATTGTTTACATTGACTATATTGTCATGAAAGTTCGGCAGGACAGCCGCGTCATCAACAAATCTGTGTTCTTGGCTTTGGGTATCAACATTGAAGGCCAGAAAGAGCTGTTGGGTGTGTGGCCGGCCAAAAATGAGTGAGCAAAGTTCTGGCTGAATATACTGACAGAACTAAAAATTCTGGTCTGAACGATATCCTCATTGCCTGTGTTGACGGGCTGAAAGGCTTTCCTGACGCCATCAACACAGTGTATCCCGAAGCGAGTATCCAGTTATGCATCGTGCATATGGTACGCAACAGTCAGCGGGTCGTCACCTGGAAGGACTACAAGGTAGTCACCCGCGCTCTGAAAGCTATCTATCAGGCCCCACGGAAGAAGGAGGCATGCAAGGCTCTGGAAGCGTTCGCCAGTGCCTGCTGGCGACAGCTGCTATCTAAGCCGGATCTGGCAGGCAAATTGGGATAATCTGGCCACGTTCCTTCGCCTATCCGACGAACATTCGCAAGGTGATTTACACGACAAACGCCATCGAGTCGCTGCACAGCGTGATCTGGCATGCAACCAAGAAACGGACGATATTCCCGACTGACGACTCGGTGAAAAGGTGGTGTGTCTGGCAATCCAGGCGGCATCACAAAAATGGGCGATGCGCTGAGGGACTGGCGTATGGCTATGATCCGCTTTATTATCGAGTTCGGTGATCGTCTGGACTGTCAATTCACTACTGAGAAAAGGGATTTACACAGAATCGTGTACAGGGTCGATGAAGGAGATCTTTTATCTGGCGTAAGTACTGCTGAGCAGCAGTGAAAAGATTTTTCTTTTCAGGTCATTGAAGGGATTGTTATCTATTTCTCTATTTTAAGTTTATCGTGCTCATCGTGAAATTATTTTCAATCGGGCTACCATTTTCCGCTGCGCTATTTTGTCTATATCGGCATTACCGCGATTATTCGCCTGATCATCGTAGACCACAAAGATCCGTTTGATACCTTGGCATAATGCCGCCACTATTCTTGTGCTGGTAGTGACGCTCTATCTGGCGAATAGCAAGCGGCTTAAACGGGAGTACTCTATCAGTTAGGGGCCACAGCAGTGGACACTATGGCGGCAATCGTCAGGTTAAGGCTGCGGCACGATGTCGATGCGGAATCGGTTGGTGCTTAACGGCTCGCCGTCCAGGTTAAAGGTGATGTTATCGGGCGCAATAATCTCCAGCCAGGGCAAGGTCGCAGCGATCACATTCTGGTTCTCGCTGCCAGTGAACAACGCCTGAAGCATGTTAAGCAACAATTCCTTGGCTGAGAGTACGTACAGTTGCAATTGCTCATCATTGATCAGTGCTTCTTGGCACATTGATAAAATAGTGGCTGTCGTTGACGCAGACGACAGCGATCGGTGTCGTGTGCCCTTTTAACGCCAACGCTAACTCATGTTCGACATCAAGCGGATCTGGCAACTGGTGTCAAATCATTCGCTGTGCCGAGAGTGGGATGATCCCAAGTGTTAGACGCTGTGCTGTGGCACATTGTACCAGTGCGCTGGCGACCTCATTGATAGTGCCATCCCAACTAGCGGCAATCACATTATCCATCGTAAGTTGCGCGGTTTCCTCGACGTAGGGTTTGGCATCACCGTGTTTTCAGGCCATGCGCACACGCAGCGTAAATCTGGCTTTTATGTACCTCTCGCACTGCGCTGCGTAATACGTCCTTTATACGTCCTTTATCGGTTTTTTTCCTTTAATAATCAGCAGGGATACGGGATGATGTTGGCTCATGACATACTTCTTTTTCCCTGAAAAGAAGCAATAACAGGTATACACAGCGTAGCCATAAATGGCCGGAAGCGGTATCAGATATAAGGGATAAAGCAGGAAAAAAGGCAAAGAAAGCCAGCCTAAGGGGGATTGGGCTGGCTAAAGAGGTGATTCCTAGTTAGTATCACTACGCTTATTTTTCGTTCTAGATTTTCTCAGCGGCGCAATACTAACCAGATAGTAAGGGTATTGATGTGATCTGTTTCTAAAATTTGCGAAAAGTCGCAGATTGTGCCCATAGTCATTCCTGTGCTGGCGGGAATCCCACCACAGGCTAAACGCATTTCTTCTGCGAGAGGTCCCCGGCTTTCGCCGAGGACGATACACGAGGAGATTGCATTGTTTTACGCCGCATTGGGGTTGTGGGTGGTCACGTCACTCGGCAGGTTACGCAGCAGTAACGCAAATTCCAGCGCCACATTATCCGGCACTGGCAGATAAACGATATGCACCGTTACCCGGTTCGACGTTGATAGATTCACCTTTGGCGTTTTGCAGTGCATCGAGAGTGAATTGAGTGAATTGAATGTTGCCGTTCGGCGTCATCCACTTTGTATTCCCAACGGCAGGCGTTGGTGCAGGTACCCTGATTGGGGTCACGCTTATTGATATAACCGGAAACCAGGCAGCGGCCAGAGTTAGTAGGCCGTGCACGAAAATTTCCAGCTCCATGTTCGATACCCGCTGGCGAATTTCAGCAATCTCTTCCAGTGACAGTTCGCGAGACAGGAACACGCGGCTCAGCCCCCATCTTCTGACAGAATTTCTCTATTGCCCAGTTCACCGCATTGGCATTAGCTTGCACAGAAAGATGAATTTTCATGTATGGAAAGTTTTCTCTTACCAGCATGATCAGACATGGATCGGATATGATCAACGCATACGGCCCCATATCAATCATGAGTTGAAGATCGCGCAGGAAAGTTTTCAGCTTGGCGTTGTGCGAGGAAATGTTCATCACCACGTAGAATTTTCCCCAGTTCGTGGGCTTCATTGATAGCGAGCGCTAACGTCTAGTGGTTGAATTCGTTATTACGCTCACGCCCAAGCAGGCTGTAACGGGGTTGACCAGCATAAATCAAACCAGCGCCATACGCGAAGGCGTAGCGCATATTTTTCAGCGTACCGGCGGAGAAAGCAGTTCCGGTTTAAATATGGTGTCTATCTGCTTTGATCACAAGTCAGGCTGTTCCCCGATGGAATAGTAAAGAAGAGGATTCTAGCGCTAATGTCGGTAAAAATTAGCTGAAGACGCAGAAAAGTGTGGCTATTTTTGCTCATGCGCACGCTGGCGTGGCAACGAGGATTACTTGACGAGGTTGGCGCGGTTGTGCGCACGTTGTAAATCAACCTGCGGGCTGAGCGGCATAATGCCGGTAGGATTCAGATAACGGATGCCGTAGTAACCCGCTTTAATGTGTTCAATATTGACCGTTTCTTTGATGCCCGGCTCTGGTGAAGGTGAAGCTCGCGCAAGTCATTCGACAGATGATGGTAATCTTAAATGCGATGGATATTGCATTTGAACGCACCGTGATAGGCCACATCAAAGCGTACTAGGGTCACAAACATTCGCCAATCAGCCTCGGTAAATGGTATTATCAGCAATATAGCGATGGGTCGCCAGATGCGTTTCAATGCAATCTAACGTTTCAAACAGCGTTATCACCATGTTTTCGTAGTGCTCTTAGGCTTTTTTGGCAAAGCTGGTTTTGTACACGCCGTTGTTGATGTTGTGGTAAATCACTTCATTCCATTCATCAATGGTGGAGCGCAGTGCGAAGGGATAATAATCCTCATGATTACCGGTCATGGTGTCAAACTGGCTGTTGAAAAGATGAATGATATCAGTCGATTCATTATTGATGATACTCCCTTAAACACGCTCCCACAGCACCGGTATTGAAACTTTACCGGTGTAATGGGTATCGCTGGCGGTATATAACTGATGCAGATAGCGTACGGTAGCAACGTGTTCGCCGGCATCTTGCGGAGTGATAAACGCTCAGCCGTTATCCGCAATTACCGGTTGCGCAATGGACATGGAAGCAATATTTCTATTCCCTTGAAATTGCATAACATCAAAGTGCGTGATGCCAACGAGCAGAGATTAAGAAACAAAAATTGATAGCGGCCTGCTCTCTTCTGGCTCTTCTGGGATCAGAGTTGTTTAGCGAAACAGCGCTTCCTGACGCTGAGAGGCCTCGTTTTTGATCTCTTCTGCGGCGAGATTGCCATTGACCCATTGGCCATTTACTAAACCTGACATGGTATAGCGTTCCCCGTCTTGACCGTTGTTGTCGGTGAGACAAACCTAAAAAATAATCATAGTTATTGTTGTGACGTTATCCATGTTAACAGCCGGGAGAAAGCTTAACTGGGCAGATTTTCGTCAAGTCGAACAGTTTTTTAAGGAGCAGACCTTAATACTGGTTTCCCGGCGTGCCCGTATAACCATACCAGGGGGAGTGTTAAGCTGTTCGGCCAGAAAATCGAAAGCATCTTGCCTAGCAGTTCAGCGGTGCACAGGCAGAGCCTGCCGCCGTTGCCGCGCAAGGTGCGCAGGTGATTGTGCTGGCGACCGCTTACGGTGACGCAGTTAGCGCACTTTCTTCGCTGCTGGGGATATATTAGTGGCAAAGTGGTGATTGATACTACCAATCCGCTATCTGCTGATTACATGAGCCTGACGCTTGGCCACAGCACGTCAGCGGAGGAAGAGATCACCAACTCCTTTCCGGCGGAACATATTGTGAAAGCGTTTAACACCACATTTGCGCAGGTGGTAGCAAAAGGCATGGCCTTTTTCCGAAGGGCAGGTTGTGCCTGTGTTCTATGCCAGGGATGACGTTGAGGCTAAAGCGACTGTTCAGACCTTGATTGCCAGTATGGGCTTCAAATCGGTCGATGCCGGCACACTGCGCAATGCCCATTACCTCGAACCGTTAGCCGCTTTGAATATCTATTTTGGCTACAGCGCTGAATTAGGCACCGATATCGTTCCGGCCTGGCTGAGCAGCGCATAAACAACAGATCACTACATTGACGAAACAGGAGAATGGAATGAAAGTACTTAGCGCCGCAATCGCATCGCTGTTGATGGCTGGGGTTTGCGCTCTGTCGTTTGCTCAGGATCGTCCGGCCGACATCATAAGCCCAATAACCGATCAGATTCTGCCGATGCGTGTAAAACTGGTCGCGGGGCCTACGACAAGTCGATGCTAGAAAACACCATTATGTTGTATGCTGTTTACCGATCAGCAGGTGTTTTTGATGGGCAGTACCCGTGATTTCAATCTGGTATCCGGCTATAAAGCCAACGTGGTCGCGTTGGACAAAATGGCGAAAACGCTAAAGATTCCGGTGTTGATTACCTCGTCCAATGTGCGATGGAAAAACGGCGACACCCTGTGCCGGAACTGAAAGAGATCTTTAAAGATTAATCCATTTACCGCCGCACTAGGATCATCAAGGCCTATGAAGATCCTTCATTCCGTAATGCATTGGAAGATCTGCTGAAAAGACCGGTCGTACCCACATAATCATTTCCGGGGTAACGTTGGTACCTGCATTGCCTTCCAGACGCTCACCATGTTGAATGACGGCTATCAGCTTTATCCCGTGGTGAATACCTCTTGTTCCTGGAGTAAATATGAAGCGAATGCTGGGATACAACGCATGACGGCAGCTGACACGCAGTTGGAAACGATCTACGCGTTAGGGTAGATGCAGAGCTTCAAGACGACTGGAAGAAACCCTCCGGCGACGCCATATTGAAGCCCTTTATCGACGAACTGCCGGAATACGATTGGATCTTGCAGAACTACTGGAACAACGCCAACAAACACACGGTGCTGGATCCGTTTGGTGCAGTGAAGTATAAGCGGTTATCAACGGGTTCCTGCTTGTCGGTAACCTGAGTGCGTTAGACCACTTCGCAGGATTCGGGTTCCCAGCGGGGTTCTATGCCATAAACGGTGCGAATAAACGATATCTGTTCGTCCAGTTGCTCCACAGCTTGCGCCGCAGATTTTGATATGGCTGTCGATGGCGCGATCGGTCACGACGCGGGAGTCATCGTAGAGCTTATCCAACAGCGCTTCGCAAGAAAACACTTTACCGGGCTCTTTAGAAAGGGTTTTCAGCAGGAGAAACTCTGCCGGTGTCAGATCCGATCGGTTATCCGAGGTAGCTGGCCTGAAAACGGATGTTATCGATCTGCAAGGCGGCTTCCAGTCCCGCTTTTGGCGGCGGTGCAGACTGCTAACGGCAGCGGCGTAGCAGGGTTTTCCCACCCGTACCACCACTTTCCGTGGGCTGTAGGGTTTGCAGATGTAGTCATCCGCACCAATTTCTAATCCCAGCAACCAGTCAATCTCCTTGCTACGTGCAGTAACCATAATAATCGGCATATTGGAAAACTGGTGGATGATGCGGCAAAGCGTCAGACCATCGATGCCTGGCAGCATCAAATTCAGCAGAATCAATGACGGTGAGTGCTCGCGCACCCAAGGCAACACATCATCGCCGTGGGTGATCCAATGTGTGCTATTCTGCGGCCTGAAGGTAGTCCACTAAAGCTGGCCGAGATTGGGCTCATCTTCAACAATCAGCACCTGTTCTGGCAACGTCTCGTTCAATAAGGTTTCAGTCATCGGTGTTTCAAGATTCTGATGGATGAAGCAGGAATTCGGCGGCTATCTGCAAACCACCGAGTAAAGAAGCGCTAGCATGTAATCGTCCCCCGTGGGCTTTAACGATATTCTTGCAGATAGCCAATCCCAAGAGCCCTGAACCGCCACTGGCGCGATTGCGTGACAGTTCTGCGCGATGGAAACGATGGAAGATTATATTACACCGGGCGCTTTGGTTGATGGTGAAGCAGAAAAAATTGTAAAAACCTGTCTTTTATACGATTCTCCCTGCTATATGAAAAGTGATGATAAAATGTGCGGAATTTAATCGGTCGCAGGTAAAGCCGTAACATGAAATTCAGCAGTATGAGTCAAGGCGATATTGTTGTTGAACTGTGCTGGAGAATCAAAGAAGCACGCATTCAGCAGCGGCTGTCGCAGGTTGATTTGGCCAAACGAACCAGGATGGTATTGCCACCATCAAACGCGCGGAGTTGGGGAATCGATAACCCTTAAGCAGTTTGTTGTGCATTCTGCGCGGTTTGAACCGCCTGCATCAGCTGGAAGGCGTGTTGTCTGATTCGGATGTCTTCACCTTCCATGCACAAATCAGCGGTGAAAAACAGCGCATGCCGATGCGCTTTCGCAAAAAACCTACAGCCACCTTCGGCAGTGAAACCGGTCGCGAATAGCACGGTGGACTGGTGCATCTCGGCGGCAGAGAACAACATTATTTGGTCGTGCCCGGAAAAGGAGAAAAATAGTAAGGCGGTGGTCTGTCACTCTGGCATCCATCTTGGCCGCTCCCGCTTTTCTTTGTCATTCCCGCGAAAGCGTGAATCTCATGCAGGTGAAACGCGTTTCGTCTCATAAAGATCATCCAGCTTTCGCCAGGATGACGTGAGTGTGTGAACTGAGGACGATGAGAAGATACCGCGTTATTCGCACAGCACCACTTTGATTGCCAGCTCACCGCGTGAGGTTTCGCGGTATTTAGCGTTCATGTCTTTTCCGGTTTCATATATGGTTTCGATCACCTTATCCAGCGAGACGCGTGGTTCTCTGGTGCGGCGCATCGCCATGCGCGCCGCGTTGATGGCTTTGACCGAAGCGATGACATTTCGCTCGATACAGGGCACCTGTACCTGTAACCAACCACCGGATCGCAGGTTAACCCTAGATCGTGTTCCATGCCGATTTCAGCCGAGATGTACACCTGCTCAGTGTTAGTATCCAGCAGCTTCGCTAGTTCGGCTTCTGCCATAGAGCAGGCAATCCTGAGTTCACCCTGACAGCCGACTTCCCCTCCAGATATTATTGTATAAATAATAAACATCGATAAGTTTTTATAACGTAATCGCATGTTATAGAGTCGATATTGATCGCGGCGGCATTTTATATTGAGGCGGTTAGCAAATAATATTAAGATGATCATAGAATTAATTGACGTGTTTTAATTTTATTAAAATTCGCTCATAAATAAAATATCAATTAAGGTATCTTATAATAACCAATAGTACTATTGCTAATAAATAGCGTTAATTTAACCGCTATTAATAATAGACTTAAAAATCCATATGTCACGCCAAAATAAGACCATATGAATAGTATTATGTATTTATGGTTTACAGACAAAACAGACGAGAGTGTACTGGAATGTACTTCCTACCGGCGTAAAGTCACGCGGTGGGAAGTACACAGCGGTTAAAGCGTTGTTTGTATCCACTGTAGGTGGAATGATAGGCTTCAGGTAACAGGAGGACGAGTGACTGTAACGTGTGTTGTATGTAGCTGAGTGCGATCGTTGTGCGTCAGGTTTAGATGGCCGACTTTACGTCCAAGGTCGTACTTCTTTGCCATACGAGTGCAGATGAACCAGCGACAGTGCCAGCCAGGCGTGATTAACATCAATACCAATCATATTAATCATGACGGCAGTGGCATCAATAACCGGTTTCGGTAACGGCAGATCCAGGATGGCGCGCAGGTGCAGTTCAAGCTGGCTGTGGATGCACCCCAGCGGCCGCTGTTGTGCAGCTGGGAGCTAATTCTTTGATCAGTAAACGATTTCCAACTACAAAGCGCTCCATCGCCATCACGCCAACGTAACCGAGCGCATTCATGATGGCCGCGAGCATGGTTTCTGCCTGTTTCTGCATGCGTGCATTCGGCTCCGGCAGCTCAACGATGTCGCGCAGAATTCCCTCTTCATGCAGATTGTGCGTCAAAAATACGCAATGTCCATCCGTACTACGCGTGCCAACCATCAAGACTTAACCAGAAAAGATACCTTGCTCTACGATGCATTCGCCGTAGCACTCTTGCGGCAGGGTTGCAGCGGTGTTAGGGCGTAAGCGCCACTAACCACAGCCGTCATAACCGCTCACGAGACGTTTGACGATGACCAACTCGCCCAGTCGGCTGAAGAGGCCGGGCCGTTTTTACACTGAAGCCAGCAACTGCCAGGGGTCGGAGTCGTAGGCAACTGCAACGAATCCAGCAACTGTTTCTGTATCAGGCGATCGGCCAGACACGGAAAATGTCAGGATTAATAAAGGCCGCATGCTTTATTAATTCGCGCGTTAATGCGTTTTCCAGCCAGCGTTCAATCTCAGCGGTGATGACCGCATGATGAAACGGCACGGATTCCGGTTCGGGATCCAGTCCCACCGGATATACGGCAATCCTTAAGGGGGTTCATCGGGCCTGATGTAACATACGGCTCAGTTGGCCGTTTTATAATATGCAAACCGGTTTCATGCCTCCTCCCGCGGATCGGGCTGCGCTAGCACCTCATCGATTTTCTGTTGACGCCAGGCGGCGAGACGAACAGCAAACTTACCATCGTGCAGCGCCAGAATCTGTGCGGTAAGCAGGGCTGCGTTGGCGACCCCGGCTTTATCGATAGGTAGCGTAGCGACGGGAATGCCACGCGGCATTTGCACAATGGAGTACAGGTTATCAAAGCCGCTTAGTGCTGCACTCTGAACCAGCACGCTAAGCACCGGCACCAGAGTTTTCGCTGCCAGCATACTGGGCAAGTGCACTGCTCCGTCTGCGCCCGCAATAATCACATCAAACCCGTTTTGTGCGGCTTGCTCTGCAAAGCTAAACAGTTTATCCGGCGTGCGGTGCGCCGAAATGACTTCGGTATGAAAGGGAATAGCGAGTGTGGTGAGAATTTCCGCAGCAAACTACATCGTAGCCCAGCCCAGTTATTCTTTGAACCCAGATCTGAGCCGGCGCGGTAACTGCGAACTAGCGGTCGAGATGATTCGGTATTTCAAAGTGTTCGTTTCCGCCGCGTTTGTATTTGTGCGCCGATACCTGGCAACTGGCGATATCCAGCTCTTTC
>JBPETC010000043.1:0-16098 GCA_051710325.1 Symbiopectobacterium sp. | reverse complement strand
GAGCTGGGGCTTGTAAGTTGCCAACAACCGAAACACAGATATATACGCCGTGTTCGGGAGCATGTTGCCATACCGAATGATCTTGAGCGCCAGTTCGCCGTCACAGAACCTAACCTGACGTGGTGCGTGTGAACTATGTCTATCCTCTCGCGCTGGAAAATAACGGTCCTTGCGTTGCTGGTTTAAATAGCCATCGGTTGGTACGTGTAGGGACTACGCTGGGATGCTGATGTAGCAGAACGCGACAATAAAGCATCTGGTGATATCAGCACTTGCTAGCAAGCAAGTGATAGCGGAGTAGAATTAATAAAATCCTTATATTAACGATGATTTCTCTTTGGATTGACTATACCAGCATTAATCCTCCGAGATTGCCACAAGCGTGGCTGTGCTGCCACAATAACAGACCGCTCTGGCTACTGCGAGCAGTATCGCCACGAAGTATAGCAACAACATCAACAAGGCAGGAACAGGCACGAGCGCGGCTATGATGGCAATGATTGGACAATCAGCCGCGCCCGCATCCTAAAGCGTGACAATCATCATATCTGGCAGACCAGCTATAATTGGCGCGAGTTATAAAGCAGCGCTATATTCTGTAGCTTGGGCAACGGTTACACCTGGGTTAAGCGCAGCCGCTGAGGTGAAGTATCCGGCCTTGAGTACTGAATGCCCTGCCCTGGGAAACCACCTTAACTGAATACTGGTGGGCGTTACACCTACGGGTTTATAACGAAGAGGGGCATTTGCAATCAACCCCGACGATATGATCCACGTTAAGGCGCTGGGAAATAACCAAAAAATTGGACTTACCCTGATCATGCAGCGCGCTGAAATAATTGGAATGGGGATGAGTAGGCAAGTATATGCCAGTTCATTCTTTAGCGGTAATGCGCGACCTGCTGGCATTATTTCGGTAAAAACAACTGAATGACGCAAGCTGGGGGCGATTAAAAAGCATATGGCAAAAAGCGGTTGCGGCGTTGCGTAGTCAAGAGAATAAAACAATACTTCTCCCAGCTGAATTGGATTACAACGCACTCACCTTTGTACCGGCACATATGATTAATGATCTGGAAAAGTGATTAATGATCTGGAAAAGGCGACATTTTCCAACATAACCCAGCACAAGCCATCTAGTTTGTGCGTTACACCATGATGCCATGGGTAACGAACTAGGAGTAGAAGTTAAACCAGCGTTTGTTCATTCGTGCAGAGCGAACTGCCAGATATTACATCCGCTTTAATCTAACTTGCCTGCTTCGTAGTATTCCATAAGATCGCGCTTTGCTATTACAGACGGCTGGATGAGTCATAACGAAGCACGCGTCTTTGAAGATATGAACCCTCCTGTGGATGTGGATGGGCTGGAAAATGCTGGTGAGCGTTAACTCTGCTAACCCTGCTAGCGACTTTAAAACCACGAAAAATGATGATGGGGATAACACCAATGAATGATCGTGAATTGCGTTGCTATAGCGGAGAGGTTCGCACCGAATAGACGGTGGACGGGACCAGCACACATTATCGATTACGGCTCGGTTTTCAATTCCCGATCCGAACCGCTATGGAGCTTTCAGGAAATTATCAAGTCGGGGCGTTTAACGATATGCTGAGCGAAGATGTGCGGGCGCTGTGTTCAACCACGATGCCAATTTTATTCTTTGTCGCTATACAGCCGGAACATTGTCTATTGCTGTTGATAATAAAAGGTTGCGCTATGACATTACCGCGCCTGATACGCAGACGATCTGTGATCTGGTCTTATCGTCCATGACTCGCTGGTATATTAGCTAGTCAATCTTTTGCTTTCCGTATCGCTCATGACGGTGAGTACTGGTACGAAGACGAAGAGGGCATTGTTATTCATGAAATAACCAAAGTTTCACGGCTTTTTGATGTAAGCCCTGTGACTTATCCCCTATCAAGAGGCAGATTCAGTGCCGATTTTTCTGAGGTTCAGCGCGTTTTTATGGATATCTCGTAACACACAGGAACATCAATGAAGGCTAATGCCTCTCTTTATGCGAGAATTGCAGTCAATTTACGAGAGGCCGGATATGCATCTGCTGATATTGCCAAGGTTACCGAAACCACCGCGAAGGCATTAACGTTATCTGGCGCAAGCTCTGCAGAGGCAGCAGCAGCTACACTACAATTAAGTCAATCCCTTGGTTCTGGCCTGCTATGTGGTGAAGAGCTCAATTCTATAATGGAAAACGAGCAGCTGCTGGCTAGATTATTGGCTTCCGGGCTTGGAAATACCCGTTGGAAAATTGCGAGAAATGAAGAAAGCTGGTGAGCTAACAACAGACAAAATAGTTCCAATTTTGACAAATGTTGAACTTCTCCGGAAAAGGAGTTTGAACAACTCCCTCCATATGTATCCAGATCATCACAAAAGGTGCAAAATGCATCATAGCGTGGGTTGGGGGAGCTGATAGCTCATCCGATGCAACAACATTACTATCCGGCACATTGGATAAACTGGTCGGCAATATTATTGATGATGTAGTGACCGCCGCTGGTGTGCTGGTGGCGCCGTGGGAGCCGCTCGGTATTTTGATAGCATGGCTTTAGGTGTTTACAGCGCTACGGCAGGATTGATTTCGGCAACAAAAAGCACTTGTTTCTACTCAATCAGCAGCTCAAGCTACATTAAATAGTGTTACATCGGCGGGATCTCGTTTAATGTCTGGCGCGTGGTATTACATGTATCAGAATCAAGAGCAAGCACGTCGATCTTTGTTGTATTTTACCGCCTGTTTTTGAGCGAAAAATCATAGTAATTAAGTGATAATAAATTATTTTTTACTTTAAGTTTTCCCTGCTCTTCCAGCAGTGGCGGCAACTCGGAGGAGAATGGCGAATTCGACGTGGCAACTCCCTGATAATCCCGATACTCCGGAAAGCAATAATACGTTACACACTGGCGCTGCTTAACCAGTTACGGCGTTTGTTACACCGCCTGACGGCGCGTATTTCCAGCCCGCTGCTGTCCATGCCCGAAGCGGGAAGATGCTTGATACTGTGTTCTACCGCACGCCACTGCGCGATAAAGGATTGAACGGTGGTTTCTGGATAGGCACTAGAGAGCAGCAGGAACGCATTAATGTTGCGTTGCAAACGCGCCAACTGCTGCTGGTAGTGATCCGTGATCCGCAGCCAGCAGGCGACTAAATACGGAGCGCAATCCCGCCCATGGTGCGATCCAGCATCATGTCACAAAAGCTTTTATACGAACCCATTAGGCGCATACGATTTTTGTTATCCAATGTTCACGCCAGCTTTTGCTTGCGACAGAGCCAGCAAATCATCGGCTTGCCCGGCTTTCAATTCCATCTCCAATTCCAAAATAGCCTCACTCAGTTCACCAGAGGCAACTGCCCCTGATCGAAGGCAATGTCAATCAAACTTTGGTTATAAGCGATAACACACTGCTCACGTTGAAAATGGGTGCTAAACAGCGGATGCAGTGCCTGAGCAAGTGCTTCAAAATCGCATTTTTGCGGCCAGACGTCTGCGGGCAGCAATCGGATATCCAGATTGGCATTCGCCAGCGGCACATTGCATTCAGGATTTTGATGAAGCCCGCCGATCACCGTACCAGCGGTTTTCAGCATCATTTCATGCTGGCCATTTCACCGCTCACACGCAGCCCCATACCGAACTGATGCAGCGTGTTATCCGCCGTTTCATAATAGGTGTTTTGCTAAGCAACCGCCCTTCCAGATGCTCGCTGTGGCTGTAGTCAGCTTGCTAGGCGGTCAGTTTGCGTGGCAGCGTAACCGGCATATCTGAATGTACAATAAACTTCAGTTCGATTTCTTCACTCATCATCATTTCAATCCAAAAAACAAAAAGCATGACCCTGCGGGTCGTATGCTGACAGCCACTCATAATCTACGGAAAATATGGATGTTTGTTATACCCTAACATCTATGACAGAAAAACCTACCTGGCAGCGATGACAGGTAACGCGGAGTGGTAATAGTAGTGTTCTCATTTCGGTTTACCCATTGCCTCATCAGACTTATACCTCTACTATTACCCAACCATTCGCGCAACATGATAAAATCATGAAGAAACTATTCCTCGTTTGTTTCAGCTTTGTCAGCCTTAAACTGAGTTGGGTGAGTCACGCAGAAGATAAACGCTACATATCCGATGAGCTGTCGACCATATTCATACCGACCCTGGCACCCAGTATCGCATCATTGGCACGCTCAATGCCGGTGAGGAAGTTACCGTGCTCAGCGTGAATGAAAATACCGGTTATGCCCAAATTCGCGATAGCAAAGATCGTACCAGTTGGCTGCCAATCCATCAACTGAGTCAAACGCCGAGCCTGAGTCTGCGCGTACCGGAACTGGAAAAGCAGGTTTCCGACCTCACCGCGCGATTAGACAATATCGATCAGGAATCGAACCAACGTAGTGCCGATATGCAACAAAAAGTGTCTGCCAACAACAATATCATCACCGCGCTGCGTAACGAAAATCAGGATTTAACAAATCAGCTGATTGTCGCGCAAAAGAAAGTCGATGCCGCCAATGTGCATCTGGATGACAAGAAACGAGAAATCATTTTGCAATGGTTCCTGTACGGCGGTGGCGTAAGCAGGCATCGGCCTGCTGATAGGTTTGCTGCTACCGCACCTGATCCCCAGCAGAAAGAAAAAAGATCGCTGGATGCGCTGAGGCGTAAGTCACACCATCAATCACATTGGCCTGCGGCATAGATTGTGGCAGGCCGATGGATATCTAACTATTAATCTTATGTTAAGGTAGTGCTTTCGTCATCCTCAGTACAGGCCATGGACCTTTTAAAGAAAGAATGCGTTTATCCTGTAAGAAATTCCTGCTTGCGCTGGAATGTTAGGATGAGTAAAGCCAGGAGTATGTATTGAAGAGTTATCTGGTTGGCGGTTCAGTGCGGGACGCCTTACTCGATCTCCCAGTGTCAGAACGTGACTGGGTGGTGGTGGGTGCCACACCGGGACAGATGTTAGCGCTTGGCTACCAACAGGTCGGGCGGGATTTTCCCGTCTTTTTGCACCCGGAAAGCAAAGAAGAGTATGCGCTGGCGCGTACTGAACGCAAATCCGGTAACGGCTACACCGGCTTTATTTGCCATGTCGCACCTGATGTTACGCTGGAAGCGGATCTGCTGCGGCGCGATCTGACCATCAATGCCATTGCCCAAACCGCAGAGGGGGAGCTGATTGATCCCTATCACGGTCGGTACGATCTGCAACAGCGCCTTCTGCGCCACGTTTCTCCGGCTTTTCAGGAGGATCCGCTGCGTGCACTGCGCGTGGCGCGCTTTACCGCGCGTTTTGCCCATCTCGGTTTTCACATTGCAGAGGAAACGCTGGCGCTGATGCAATTTATGACGCGCGAGGGCGAGTTGGCTTTTCTGACTCCAGAACGGGTGTGGAAAGAGACGGAAAAGGCGCTGGCAACACATTCGCCTCACGTCTATTTTCAGGTGCTGCGCGACTGCGGAGCGCTGGCGGTGTTGTTTCCCGAAATCGACAATCTGTACGGCGTACCGGCCCCAGCACAATGGCACCCGGAAATCGACAGCGGCGTTCATACCCTGATGACCCTGATGATTGCCGCTCGCCTCACCCCTGAGATCGATATACGTTTTGCCACGCTGTGCCACGATATGGGAAAAGCGCTGACGCCGCCTGCGCTCTGGCCGCGTCACAACGGACACGGCCCAGCGGGCGTGAAACTAGTGGAGCAACTGTGCCAGCGCTTACGCATACCTAATGCGCTGCGCGACCTGGCTAAGCTGGTAGCGGAATATCATGACCTGGCGCATACAGTAACAGCATTGCAGCCCAAAACGCTAATGAAACTGTTTGATGTACTGGACGTGTGGCGCAAGCCGGAACGACTGGAAAAGCTGGTGCTCACCAGTGAAGCGGATGCTCGTGGCCGCACCGGGTTTGAGGAATCATCCTATTCGCAAGGCGACTACCTACGCGAGGCATTCATGGTTGCTAGCGCGGTCACCAGTAGCGCAGTCATGGCTGACGGTTTTCAGGGTATTGGCGTGCGCGATGAACTGCACCAGCGCCGTATTGCTACGCTTACCGCATGGAAAGCGCAGAAAATTCCCGCGTTGACCCCGTAAGCGGCTTATTTCGTGCTACAGACTGTAATATAGTTAAGCTGGTCCTGGTAACGGCGGAATGTGCGAAACAGCCGAAGGAAGGTTGCGCAGTTTTCCGCCTTCAACACATTGTGTACAATTTTTGCCGCGCCGCCCTAGCATCCATCGTAAATCACGCCAGACGGCGTCATAACGTCATCGCGCTCTGGGCGATCTCTACCTAGCTGAAACCACTATCAAGAAAGAGGCTGCACCACCCCGTCAGCATTAACGGCTGAACGTTGATATTGATGACCGCGCGCATCTGCACTGTGACCTCGTCCGACGTCTGTGGCAGCAGCGTGATGTCATGGGTCAGCAGCCGCCTCCGGGTTTTAGCACGCGTAAATATTTCTGAATCAGCGGGCGATTGGCTTTGTCGGCGTATATAGTGAGCATCGCTTCGTTAATCACCACATCGAAGTGGTTGTCGGGAAATGGTAACGCGTTCGCTTTCATCACCTAACCATCCTTCGACACCAGCAGCTAGAATGTTGTACCGTGCCTGCTGTAGTGCCGTTTTGTCCATATCCACCCCGACGATGGCACACCCGTAATTCCGCACCATCTCAATGGTGGCGGTTCCCCATGTTGCACGCCACTTCCAGAATACGGGTTGATGGCGTCATGCTGCATCAACCAATCGGTAACCGCACGCCCATCGGGTGCAGGAATTTTTCCCCAACCGCGCTAGAAATTTATGTCCCGCCAGTTTTTCTGACATGTTTGCATCCTCCTCGCGATTACCGTGATTAGATGCTTGCTAAAACAAGCAAATGATTATTATCTCTGTTTGATTGCCAGATACTGTAGAACCCTGTAAATGAGACGCTAATAACGTTTGTCAAAATACCCTACCGATAGAGGAATATTGCGAGGTGCTGTTTTCCCATCAGTGGCTATGCAACGAGCCTGAAGACGTGGTACTCGCCTTACAGCCTTACAGCCTTACAGCCTTACAAGCCCCCGCCTTACAGCCTTACAGCCTTACAGCCACGTGCTGTCGTATCCGCTTTCAGGCATGGGAAACGCTGTTTCGCGAAGGGAATAAGATGCGCTACTGTCCGCTCTGATGGAACAGGGTTAACTACAGGCATTTCGTCATACCTATCAGAGGGTGATGACAAGGTGTTTTGGCAAGTTTGTACGCGGCGAATGGGTAGCGCTCGTCTCCGTATTTATGGAGAAGCGGTAAATCGCGAACGGGACAAACGAAATGAATTTGATCAGTATCATAAAGGTTTTGATAGCGACCAGCGCAACCAGAAATGCGGTGATAAAGCCACGGCGAACATCGGCACATAGGCCAGCGACAGGAAATGCTAGCTTTTATACAAATCCAGCATCGTCCCCCATCATCACTGGCATCGCCAAAATAAAGGAGAACTCAGAAGCGGCATAACGGTTAACACCAAATTGAAAACAGCCAGTCATAAACGTTTGACGATAGGTGATATCATCCAATCCGCTGGCACGCGGCGTCTTCTGCTTCAGCCACTCCGCCGCCAGCAGCAGGAAACCGCCAACAATCAAGGCGTACATTACATTCTGCGGATTAAACAGCGAATTGATAGTGCTGTGAAACACTAACCCCAACACACCGCCGGGATCATCGCCAGCAGAATATACCATAACTTCAGACGATAGTTACTGCGTCCTTCAATGGGGCACGGCAACAAAGTGATACCGATCAACCCAAATAGACAACGCAAAAAAAATGACAATGACCGTCAGGATAAACCCCAATTGGATAATGACTTAGAAGGTTTTCGCCTTCTCATCATAAAACCTCAACCAATTTCCAACAATAATCATGTGCCCAGTCGATAACACGGGCAAAAACTCCATTAACCCTTCAACAACCCCAAGAATAAATTCCACCACCAGCGTGTGGAAATCTGCCATGCTCGCGCCCTGCCTTTCCGAATCTAAATAAAAGAAATACCTATAAAAAGTGGCTACGCTGTCCGCGTGCGCCAATTTAAACACCACCACAATAGACTAAAAACGCGATGTTAGTTTCACTAACAAAAAGATTCATAAAAAGCACATGTGCAAACCCGTGCGTATTTATCGTGTGCCGCGCTCGATCACTACGCCCACCTGGCTTGCCTGCGCGACGGCCCCCGGCTTGCTCACTTTGATACGCAGCCAGGTAATAATAAAGCGCTGCATCAACAATTGCGCCACCTCTTCCGCCACGCGCTCGACCAGCGCAAACGGCTGACTGGAGACATAGGCAATCACAGCTTTACTGACATCGGCATAGCTGAGGCAGTCGTTTACATCGTCACTTGCGGCAGCCTTGCAGTTATCCCAGCCTATTTCGATATCGAGCACCAGCTTTTGCGAAATGGTTTGTTCCCAGTCGTAAACGCCGATAGTGGCAATCACGGTAAGTTCTTCTATAAATACAATATCCATCATGTCATTCTCTGTTTTTGGCGCTGTTTGGTATCACTTCCGCCGGAATATGCGTATTATCCACGGATGGAAACTGTAAAACGACCTTTATTCAATGGAACCGCGTTATGAGCGCTACCGCGCTTGGCATGATAATTTTCGCGTGTCTGTGCGGCTCCATCTCCAGTGCGATTCTGGTGTGCCGCATCGCGGGTCTGCCTTATCCGCGCCAGCATGGTTCAGAAAATCCCGGCGCGACTTAATATATTACGTATCTGTGGCAAAGCTGCAGCCGCTACCGTGTTGGTGTTTGACGTGCTGAAAGGCATGTTACCGGTCTGGGGCGCTTATGCGCTTGGCGTCACACCGCTTTATCTTGGTATTACCGCGATTGAGGCCTGTTTGGCCCATATATCTATCCGGTGTTTTTCCGTTTTCGCAGCGGGAAAGGTGTGGCAACCGTGTTTGGTACTATCGCACCTGTCGGCTGGGATCTGACTGGTATGATGACCGTCACCTGGCTGCTTATACCACCCAGTACTGCTTAATAAGCGGCTATTCCTCCCTCGTAGCCATTGGGAGCGCGCTGATTGCGCCCTTTTATATGTGGTGGTTCAAACCTCAATTCACCTTTCCTATGGACATGCTCTCTTGCCTGATCCTGATGCGACATCATGACAACATTCAACGTCTGTGGCGCGGGCAGGAAAGCAAGATTTGTAAACGCCGTAACAAAGATGAAACCCTCCGAACGATGACGCTGACTAAACGCCACTGAGATTCTCAGATTAAAAAACCGCAGCACTTTACCAATGGGTTGGCTATAATAGCCGCCACTCCATTTATAACGTTAGAAAAAAGGAAACAGACATGAGTTTGATCAACATCCCGGCGGGCAAATCACTGCCGGATGATATCTACGTCGTCATTGAGATCCCGGCAAACGCTGACCCCATCAAGTACGAAGTCGATAAAGAAACCGGTGCCCTGTTTGTAGACCGTTTCATGGCAACTGCCATGTTCTATCCGTGCAACTACGGCTACATCAACAATACCCTATCTCTGGACGGTGACCCGGTTGACGTACTGGTGCCGACCCCTTATCCGCTGCAACCCGGTTCAGTGATCCGCTGCCGTTCGGTTGGCCTACTGAAAATGATCGACGAATCCGGTGAAGATGCCAAAGTGGTTGCCGTGCCGCACACCAAGCTGAGTAAAGAATACGATCATATCAAGGATATGAAAGACCTGCCAGAACTGCTGCGTGGCCAAATTGCACACTTCTTCGAGCAATACAAAGCGCTGGAAAAAGGCAAATGGGTGAAAGTAGAAGGTTGGGAAAACGTGGAAGCGGCCAAAGCCGAGATTGTTGCCTCTTTCGAACGCGCGAAAAAATAAGCGTGTAGCGCACTGCACAACCTAAGTTACGGCAAGGATCTCCTCGCCGTTTTCTTTTCAGTGGGCAGTCAAAGATCACGCCGCTGTTCGCGGCTCCAGTAAGCCACAAACGTTATGATATCGCGTGGCACCTGACGTTCACCGGACAAGTAATGCCGCAGGTTTTTCACCACCGAAGATTCCGCCACCACCCAGCCCAAAAATTGGGCAAATATTCAATAAATTGATCACAGTGTAAACTCTCCGGTTGTGGTACGTTATGGTATGTATGAGCGCTGTGTTTGAAGCGGATTATCCCTCATGCATTTGTGCCTCTCCTGCGTAAGTTGCTGGAACTGCTCTCAGGGTTCAGAGTGGCATTTTGGTGCACTGATGGCTATAGGGCTTACAACGACGAACTTACAAAAGCAAAACACATTGTTGGCAAACTGTATACACAGCGTATTGAGCGTAAAAATCTGCACGCTGTGCAACCGATTGAAACGCCTCAATCGTAATCCGAAATGCACGATAGGCTTATCGGTACTTACATCAAACGTGAGTATTACGTTTGATGATGTATTAGGTTATTGAATGAATGACAGAATAGTGTGATGATGCCGTTGTTGTAAATAAAAACGTTTTATTCTAGGGTGATAAATAATGCTGCGTAACAATAAATAATGCTTTCCATTTTTTCACCCTATTATCAACCAGCGCCCTGACACAGGGCGCTGTCTATGAAGGATTTGGCTTGATCCCAAAGCGTTTCGCTAATCGATGGAGGGTGGTAACATCGATGTCGAGTACTCTTGAGCGGGCAGCCCAGTTGTGTCCGTTCTACGTTAACGCCTGATTAATCACCATGCACTGAAAATCTACTGTGGCATTGCGTAAGTTGGGTGTTGGTGCAATTGTTTGGATCTCCTGCACCGACCGACCAGACGCTCAGGCACATCCTGTTTGGCAATCTGGTGCGCTTTCAGCACGACGTTATCACCGGTCCGCTCAGCCTGGGCAAGGATGATGGCGCGGTGGGTGGTGGCATGCTCCAGTTCTCGCACATTCCCCGGCCAGGCGTAATTAAGCAGCAGGGCATACGCACGTTGGCTGATCGCCAAACGGGTTTACGCGTCTATTCGCAGAAATACTTTGTTGCCATAAGAATTATATCTTCGCTGCGTTCACGTAGTAGTGGAGGCAGCAGAAGTGGGAATACGCTGGGGCGATGATACAAATCGGCACGAAAACGCCCAGCACCTCTTCGCGTAAGTCGCGATTGGTTGCCGCCAGCGCGCGCACATCAACGAGTAGACTGCGATCGTCACCTATGCGCTGTATATCGCCGTATTGTAGAACCCGCAGCAATTTAGCCTGTAAGGCGAGAGAGAATTCGCCGATTTCATCGAGGAATAGAGTGCCTTTATCGGCAATTTCGAACTTGCCACTGTGATGACTAATGGCGAACGTGAGGGTGAACGTTGAGCCAGTCCGTTCAATACGCTGGAGTTCACTGTGTATACGAAACTGCACGTTGACGAGTTCGCACTATCGCATCAACATGTCAACAATCTGTTGCGTGCAGTCATCACAGAACAGTTGCCCAAGTGTTTTCTCGTGATAGGGAAAATCGTACCGATTGACCAGATTGATAAAATCCCACTTGGTGTAAAACGCGCCAGCTCGGATTTGCAAAAATGCGAGTTTCAGACAAATAAGTTACTGGCTCGGCGTACATATTGGTGAAATTGCAGAGACCACCGCCCCGATATCAATATTTTGCGAACGGGTTTTTGCCGTTATCCACCAGCAGAACGCATAGTCCGCGTTGTCCGGCCTATGAGGCGCAAAACAGACCAGCAGAACCTTGTGCAACCCCACAATGACAACATCAAACGATTCCACAGTGCGCTCTCCTGAAAATGGAGATATAAAAAGTTAGCATTTTCCCCGATAATCCACGGGCGGCTTGTTATAGTGTCAGATGCAAAGGGACACCAATATAATAAAACGTATATTTATACAAGAAAATGTATTTTTTTGATTTTATTGATATAAATTAGACAAATAGACGAATTTTTCATCTTTTCGTCAAAAAAAGTCATATTTTCCTTTTCCCGTTTAGGCTTGTCGCAGATAATGCGCCGCGTTCATGACCATAAATGGCCTAACGCTTATGCTACATTTATTTACCGGGGTTGATTTTCATACCGGTCTGATGCTGATTTTGGCACTGATATTTGTTCTGTTCTATGAAGCCATAAACGGCTTTCACGATACGGCGAATGCTGTTGCCACCGTGATATATACGCGTGCGATGCGGGCGGAATATGCGGTTGTTATGGCCGGATTGTTTAACTTTTTCGGCGTGATGCTAAGCGGGTTGAGCGTGGCATATGCTATCGTGCATTTGCTGCCTACTGATTTGCTGCTTAACGTCAATTCCGCGCACGATCTGGCCATGGTGTTCTCCATGCTTCTGGCGGCGATTGTCTGGAGTCTGGGCACCTGGTACTTTGGTTTGCCAGCCTCCAGTTCTCACACTTTGATTGGTTCTATCATAGGGATTGGTTTGACCAATGCCCTGCTCACCGACACTTCCGTCGTGGATGCATTCAATGTTCCTAAAATGATTAGTATATTCCTGTCGCTGATCCTATCTCCCATTGTGGGGATGGTGGTCGCGGGTCTGATACTGTTCGTGCTGCTGCGTTTCTGGAACAACAATAAGAAACGCAAACGCGTTCACTTGACTCCAGCCGATCGTGAAAAGCTGGATGGCAAACGCCATCTTCCGTTCTGGACGCGTACAGCGCTGATTATTTCCGCTATCGGTGTTAGCTTCTCTCACGGCGCGAACGACGGCCAGAAAGGTATCGGCCTGATCATGCTGGTACTGATTGGTATTGCGCCTGCCGCCTTTGTCGTCAACATGAGCGCTTCCGGCTATGAAATCAGTCGCACGCGTGATGCGGTCGTCAATTTGCAGGAGTTCTATCAACAGCATAGCGATGCTCTCAAACACGTCATCGACCTCTCTATGCCGCTGCAAGTGACAGAAACTATACCGCCTGCTAATGGTGTTAAAGAATTCCACTGCGACACTTCGCGCGTAATGATCGCCATTGAACGTTTACTGGGTCTGCTGAATAACCTGAATAGTTATGACCAGTTGAATGTCGAGGATCGCGGTCGCGTGCGTGGCTTGCTGATGTGTATCGCAGATACCATGGACAAGGTAGTGAAATTGATGGAAACCACGTATGAAGATCGCCGCTACCTAAACAATCTGCGTCAGGATATGTTGAAAACCGTCGAATATGCGCCGTTATGGATTATCGTTGCTGTCGCATTATCGCTCTCACTGGGTACCATGGTGGGCTGGCGTCGTGTCACGGTAACTATCGGCGAGAAGATTGGTAAACGTGGCATGACCTACGCGCAAGGGGTATCTGCACAGGTGACGGCGGCGCTGTCCATTGGTATGGCGAGCTATACTGGTATGCCGGTGTCCACCACCCATGTTCTTTCCTCTGCGGTTGCGGGCACTATGATCGTTGATGGTGGCGGTGTACAGGGCAAAACGCTTAAGAATATCCTGCTGGCATGGATGTTTACGCTGCCTGTTTCTCTGATGATGTCCGGTGTGCTGTATTGGTTAGCGCTGAAACTGATTTAATCCGTTAGGGTTGAAAAACTGCACACAATAAAAAAGTGATTCTAGAGAATCGCCTTTTATCTTGTCGGTTACACATTGTTAAAATACTAAATCGATCAATACCACATCCAACATGGACACGGCTTTGTTGAATAACAGTGAGTCATGCTGTTTTAGCAAGCCAGTTTTGGTAGAAAGTGCTTGTCACCTCAGGTGTACAGTTTTCTCATGAAGCCTAACTGCATGATTTTACTTTGCGAGAATCCGTCGTTTCACTGGGGCTAGGGCTGCCAGCATAAAATCTATTTATTCAACAAAGCCATAGACACCAGACTCACCAGGATGAGTCTGCACAGTGCGGAGGTCAGCATAAAGTGGCCTCATACCCGCTATAGCGGCGCATAAACTCTTCATTGTGGTGCTCCATATAGCGTTGTGCGTAAATGTAGCGAACCAGATGAATCTGCTTACTGGGCCTCTCTATGGGAAGTGAAAAATCCTCCGCCATCCACATACTGGTAGAACAGCGGGGTCGCAATCTCGCAGGATCATCAGCAGTATGCGCAAAGAAGAATAATAGCGCGCTATGTTGATGACACAGACGATGCGCAAGGACCAGAAAAGCGCAAATGTACTGATCATGCTCCACTTCCGGATAATGTTATTCATCAGAATAAGGTGAACATCCTATACGGCGTTTCTGCGAATCGTTTTGCCACACGTTCATTACGCGATTTTATTAAGCGGGCGAAGAAAGAGTAAATCGCCCTTATCTTTTGCTCTACCTGGCAGTATGCAGTACGACAATCAGGAGACCTCAAGCACCGCAATGGAACACCGTTCGACTCACCCTGAAATAAGAGGCTCAGCAGCCGAATAGCACGTTGGATATCCCCTCATTGTTATTGCAGAAGAGGAAAACAGATGTTTGCCACATAGTGATCGATATCAAATAATTTTTTTACGATTTTCCCTACTCTTTTCCTGGTTTTGTAGCAGATCGTCTGGAACCCAGACGTGATAAGGGCTGTTTCTACTATACTTATCAAGGAGTACAAGAATTTTACGGTCAGATCGCCGTTCCTGTGAGCAGTTGTGCAATAATCTCTTGCACGACGCACGGGCGCTGTGCTAGTCATCTCGCAGAATGCGGTAAATATGCGGCGGTGTGATCTTCTGCTGAACATAACAGAAATCAGCAGGGGTGGTATTCTATAACTATTATAATCAAGCTGTTAATTGCTGGTTAGCAACTGGAAAAATCTGCTTAACCATTAATATGTCTTTACGGAAGGAATTTATTATCGCTTATAAGCATACTCGATGGCAAGGCCGTACAATTCCAAAGTCTCATTGATCCACGTCGACGTCATTGATCTGAATCTGGACGACATGCAGCAGCGTATTTCTGAAGAAACGCAAAATGCGTTGACCAATCTCTCTAAAAACTCTGGTTATCCGATCATAGAAACCTTGGGTAACAGTGGCGATCTGGAGCAGGTATTGGTGGATGCTATCAAGAAATATGATGCTGACCTGGTGTTATGTGTGTGAACACCATCAGAATTTCTGGAGCAAGCTGATGTCTTCTGCGCGTCAACTGATCAACACCGTGCATGTGGACATGCTGATCGTTCCGTTGCGTGATGACGAAGAGTAATGTCCTCGTTCTCTTCCTCTCCCCGGTTAAGGCCGGGGAGCCTTTTTAGCCAGTGCATTTTTTCGCAAATTGACCGATTTTTTAGTCGATCGCATTTTACTTCCCCTCTGTTAACCGCTTTTTTGTGCGCTGAATTGCACTTTCTTTTATTACATATAGAAGATTATGACCAATTTTTATCATTTTTATATGAGGATAAATACCTATCTCATTGGTTTTTAAGCATATAAAACTTTAAAAACGCTTGCTTTAACATCAACCAGCAGTGCTATAATCGAAACGACACAACATAATTCAACCACGAGCCCACAGGCTTTTCAGGCTGTTAACGTGCATAACTTTTACCGTTTTCACGCGGCCAGAGGTACTTTGCTTCGTGTGAAATGGTGCGAGATAAAAAAAGCACAGTCCAGCGGACGCTTTTTCTTTTTTGCAGGAGTTGGTAATGGCTCAAATTAGTCTCTCTAGAAAATTTTCTTAATCAGGTTCAGCAGCGCGACCCACATCAGCCGGAGTTTTTCAGGCGGTCAGGGAAGTTTTCTCTACCTTGTGGCTGTTTCTGGAACAGAACCCGCGCTATGCAGAGCAAAACCTGCTGGAACGTATGGTCGAACCAGAACGTGTTATCCAGTTTCGCGTTGCTTGAGCGGATGACAAAAGCCAGGTGCAGGTCAACAGCGCCTGGCTCGTGCAAATTCAGTTCCACCATTTGGTCCAGCCATCAAAACGCAGGGTGCGTCCTTTGGCACGTAATTGATAACCTTCCGCGTTCACCAACAGCGTTGTAGAGTCATATTTGGCCGGAGTCATTTGGCAAGCCACGAATTGACGCCAC
>JBPETC010000042.1:0-16112 GCA_051710325.1 Symbiopectobacterium sp. | reverse complement strand
GCGGGTCATGGTTGAGAGGTCGATATCCATAGCTTTGTCTGCTTCAGCAACGGTGTAGTTCTGATCGACAACCAACTGGGGCGGATTCACGTTTAAACTCTGCACTGAAATTTCTTTTTTTTCATTTTGGCGACGTTTTGTCTGGTATTATTGGTGCATTGCTTGGACAAAATTGTCACGCTACACAGCGGATTGCGCTGGCTGAGCAGCGCGGCGCGCGTGCCAGTATTGTCCCGCTATATTAATCCTGAATGGATATCCTTAGAAAGGATAGAATGAAAAAAGTAGATTTTCCGCTGCCGGATGAGGCAGCTACCATCGAATTAGGGGCATCGTTGGGGCAGGCCTGCGACAGCACATGCAGTATTTATCTTTTTGGCGATCTTGGCGCAGGTAAAACCACGTTCAGCCGCGGCTTTCTTCAGGCGTGCGGCCATCAGGGAAACGTGAAAAGCCCCACCTATACGCTGGTGGAGCCTTACGCGCTGTCACCGCTTGCGGTGTATCATTTTGACCTTTACCGTCTAGCCGATCCAGAAGAGCTGGAATTTATGGGGATCCGCGACTACGTGACGCAGGATGCTATCTGCCTGATTGAGTGGCCGCAGCAGGGTGAAGGCATTCTCCCTAGCGCCGATCTTGAGGTACATCTGAACTATGAAGCACAAGGGCGATACGTACAGGTGATCGCCATATCGGCGCTGGGTGAGCGTATTTTGGCGCAGATATCTCCCCTGCTGAAGAGTAAAACGCCATGATGAAACGCATGCTTGCTCTGATGATGTGGGCTGGACTACTACTGGCTAGTACGGGTTTGGCCGCCAACCTCTCTGATATCAAGGTGAAAAACGGTGATAATCAGGCGACGGTCAGCTTGAATTTCAGCGGACAACCGATCTATGCTTTTTTCCAGCTTAAAAACCCGGATAGGGTAGTGATCGATATCCGTCAGATAGGGGTGATTCAAGGGCTTCCGCTGGAGTTCAGCGGGCAAAATATTATCAAACGTATTCGTACCAGTCAGGCGAAGGATGCACAGAGCCTGCGACTGGTTCTGGATTTAACCCAGCCAGCCAAAACGCGCGCCGCGATACAGAAAGCTGGCGCAGGTTTTAACGTGGTGTTTACCGTTGCCGCGCAGCAAAAAGCGAAGGTGACAAAAGCAGCGCCAGTGACTTCCATTACGCGTGAAACCCGTAACACGGCACCGGTTGAATCGGGTGGCAATCCGTTTAACAATAAACCTACCGTGATGGTGAATAGCAATGCCTCCGCACGTGCAATAACGCCACGTTCTGGCGGTGCAAGCGAACCGGTTATCGTCGCCATTGATGCCGGACACGGTGGGCATGACCCTGGTGCTATTGGGCCTTCTGGCTTGCGCGAGAAAAACGTGACGCTGGCGATTGGGCGCAAATTGCATACTTTGCTTAATAGCGATCCTAATTTTAAAGGCGTGATGACGCGTGACGGTGATTTCTTCATCTCTGTCATGGGTCGCTCCGATGTGGCACGTAAGCAAGGTGCCAACCTGCTGGTTTCCATTCACGCGGATGCCGCGCCAAACAGTGGGGCTTCCGGTGCTTCCGTGTGGGTGCTCTCCAATCGGCGTGCTAATAGTGAAATGGCCAACTGGCTAGAACAGCACGAGAAGCACTCGGAATTGTTGGGGGGAACAGGGGATCTACTGGCAAACAACAGTGCCGATCCTTACCTGAGCCAAGCGGTACTGGATTTGCAGTTTAGCCACTCTCAGAGTGTCGGTTATGACGTGGCGGTCAAAGTGTTGCAGGAAATGCAACGCGCCGGGTCGTTGCACAAACGCTGTCCGGAACACGCCAGTTTAGGCGTGCTGCGTTCGCCGGATATTCCCTCGTTGTTGGTGGAAACGGGTTTTATCAGCAATCTGATCGAAGAGCGTCTGCTGGGAAGCAGTGATTATCAGGATAAAATTGCCACGGCGATCTACCGGGGATTGCGCAGCTATTTCCAGGTGCATCCAGTACAATCCGTCCCAAAGCAGGGAAACCGACCGGTCGTACAGACGGTCAACCGTAAGGCTGCAACGCTCACAACCTCAACATCCAGTAGTATAGCGACCATGAGGCATACCGTGGCGCGCGGTGAGTCTCTTTCAGGTATCGCGGCGCGTTACGGCGTCAGTATGGCTGCGTTGCGCAGTGAGAATAATCTGAACAAATATGGCGTATGGGTGGGGCAGAAATTGCGCATTCCTGCGTGGGCTCGCACATCGACTGCATCGGCCCTGGTGCTGCGTACCGCCGTTCCGGTTAAACATAAAGTGGTAAAAGGAGATAGCCTGAGTGCTATCGCCATGCGATATGGTGTAAGTATGAAGGAGATCCAACGTGCCAATGACATGACATCCGGCACGGTACAACTTGGGCAGACGCTGATTATCCCGTCTGACTGATGCCGTTCGCTACGCGCGTGCGTTAATAACAAAGGAACTCGCATGCCGATTCCGGTTTTGCCTACCCAACTGGCTAACCAGATTGCCGCCGGAGAAGTAGTGGAACGTCCCGCTTCCGTGGTAAAGGAACTGGTGGAGAATAATATCGATGCCGGGACGACCCGAATTGATATCGATATCGATCGCGGCGGGGAAAAGCGTATTCGGATTCGTGATAACGGCACTGAAATTGGCAAAGACGATCTGGTTTTAGCGCTGGCGCGTCATGCAACCAGCATTGCCACGCTGTACGATCTCGAAGAGATTATCAGCCTGGGTTTTCGCGGCGAAGCACCGCCGAGCATCAGTTCAGTTTTTCGATTGACGCTGATGTCCCGTACGGCGGAGCAGAATGAAGCCTGGCAGGCCTATGCGGAAGGCCGAGATATGGCGGTGACGGTAAAACCGGCGGCGCATCCGGTGGCACACCACACTGGAAGTGCTCGATCTGTTTTACAATACTCCCTCGCTGCGCAAATTCATGCGCACAGATAAAGACAGAATTCGCGCATATTAATGAAGTGGTGAGTCGCATGGCACTACTGGTGCGCTTCGATGTGGCTTTTACCCTTAACCATAATGGTAAAACAATCCACCAGTACCGTGCCGCTCCGGATACCTTACAGCATGAGCGCTGTGTTGGCAGTATTTGCGGGCCGCTGTTTTTGCAACACGCGCTTCGTATTTCGTGGCAGCACGGCGATTTGTGCATCCACGGTTGTGTGATCGATCCCGATGGCGCAAAGCAACTGATCGACATGCAGTATTGCTATATTAATCAACGCATGATGTGCGATCGGCTGATTAATCACGCTATCCGCCAGGCTTACCAGGATAGTTTGCACGGTGAGCAGCAACCTGCCTACTTGCTATTTCTTGAAGTGGATCCGCACCAGGTTGACGTCAACGTGCACCCGGATAAGCACGAAGTGCGTTTCCATGAGTCGTATTTTGTGCACGATTTTATCTATCAGGCGGTGATGAGCGTATTTACAGCAGGCGTCTGAGCTGCCTTTGGCGACCATGGCCTCTGATGTGGTAGGCGAAGTCATTGCTTTGCAGCCGGAAAATCGCATCGCAGCAAGGGAAAACCAGTTTTCGCAGCCCCTGCAAGTCTGGTAGAGCATACATCGCCGAAAGCGACAGACGTTTCGGCACGCCAGATGAAGGAGAGTGCCCGGCCTATCAGAGTCACGCGATTCTCAAACATAAGGGCGAGGGCCGATGCTCTCGCTAGCGTACCCTACCAGAAAAAATAGGGTGAGCTTTACCAGACTTTATCGAAAGCAAGCGTCGATAGCGGAGGCGGTTCAAGAACCCATCGATAGCGTCGTGTTAGAGCCTGTGTCAGATTTGGAATCGGTCAGCGGCGCGCAAGGTGTTTCAGCCGTATGTTAACCGTGTTTCCGCCCAGTTTTGCGCTGGTGGAGTATCAGTATGGGTTGGCGATGCTCTCACTGACGCACGCCGAGTGCTATCTCAAGCGGTCGCAGTTCTTGCCTCAGGAACAAGGGTTACGCCCTCAGCCATTATTGATTCCACGACGTTTAACCGTGGAAAAAAATGAACGCGAAGCGCTGCTTCATCATTAGGCGCTATTGGTGCAGTTTGGTATTGATATCGCGCTTGGAGTTACAGAGGGCGCTACCGCATGCTGTACCTTTACCATTGCGCCAACAAAATTTACAAAACTTGATCTCTGAACTGTTAGGCTAACTTGTGTTGCAACCTGCATGCACGCCTGAGCAATTGGTGACCTGGTTATCGTAACAGTTGCATAGTGACCACGAGCGTTGGAGCCAGGCGCAGGCGATACAACTGTTGACGGAAATAGAACGACTTTGTCCGGCACTGCCGAAACAGCCGTCCGCGTCGCTGTTGCAGCGGATTAACGTGGAAGATACCATTAACACTTTGAAAATATGACTGAATTATCTAGCGCAACCCTTCCCAAGGCGATTTTTATCATGGGGCCGACGGCGTCAGGAAAAACGGCGCTGGCGATGGCGTTGCGCCAATCATTGCCTGTTGAGTTAATTAGTGTGGATTCCGCCCTTATCTATAAAGGAATGAATATCGGCAGCGCCAAGCCCAGCGCTGAGGAACTGGATCAGGCTCCACACCGTTTGATCGATATTCTAGATCCGACGCAGGCTTATTCCGCTGCGGATTTTCGCCGCGATGCGTTGCGGGAGATGGCGGAAATTACCGCTGCCGGGCGTATTCCCTTGCTGGTCGGAGGAGCCATGCTGTACTTCAAGGCGCTGCTGGAAGGGTTGTCACCGTTGCCCTCAACCGATATAGCTGTGCGCCAGCGCATAGAAGCGCAGGCGCGTGAGCAGGGGTGGGAAGCGTTTCACCGCCAATTGTATGAAATTGATCGCGTTTCAGCTGCTCGGATTCATCCAAATGATTCGCAGAGACTGTGCCGGGCACTGGAAGTTTTTTTCGTTTCAGGTAGCTCTTTAACAGAGCTGACAAAAACAGCGGGTGAGGCGTTGCCTTACCGTGTGCATCAGTTTGCCATTGCACCGGTAACGCGCGCGCTGTTGCACGAACGCATTGCGCTGCGTTTTCAGCAGATGCTAGCGGCAGGATTTGAGACGGAAGTCCGTTCGCTCTTTTCCCGGTGCGATTTACATCAGGATTTGCCGTCTTCTCGTTGCGTTGGTTATCGCCAGATGTGGTCATATTTATCCGGCGAGTATGATTACGATGAGATGGTGTTCCGTGGTATCTGCGAGACACGTCAGTTGGCGAAACGCCAAATGACCTGGCTGCGTGGCTGGGACGGCATTCATTGGTTGAACAGTGAAAAACCGCAGGATGCGTTTGAACGTGTGATGGCGGTGATACAGGCACCTTGATATTCGAGTTTATTATATATTATACGCGAATAGTTAGTGCATAGAGTGGCCGATTGGTGTAAAATTGAGGAGTCTCGTCGCATAATTTTTTACATCATTATTTTAGAGCCTTGGGCTTTTTTTGTTAAAAACAACAAGCAAATAAGGAAAATATAGAATGGCTAAGGGGCAATCTTTGCAAGACCCGTTCCTGAATGCGCTGCGTCGCGAACGTGTTCCGGTTTCTATTTATTTGGTGAATGGTATCAAGTTGCAGGGCCAGATCGAGTCTTTCGATCAGTTCGTTATCTTATTGAAAAACACTGTTAGCCAGATGGTGTATAAGCATGCTATCTCTACCGTGGTGCCGTCTCGTCCGGTTTCTCATCACAGCAATAACCCTGGCACCAGCAACTACCATGGTGGTTCGTCTGCAAATCATCAATCGTCGGCGCAGGAAAGTGATGACGCGGAATAACGCGTATTGCGCTTTCACCCCGGTGTAGAGCCTGTACACATCGCTAGCTCTTGCTAGTAGCAGGGTGCTTTTCGTTTGTTTGAGATGAAAGCTCGCACGTTTGTTTGCATTATGAATGTTGGTGAACGGGGCCGTATTGGTTCATATTTATTTTTCTCAAGAAAAAGATACGGACGATTTGCCGGAGTTTGAATCTCTGGTTTCCTCCTCCGGTATCAAATCATCACAGGTGATCACCGGTAGTCGCAAGACACCGTACTCCAGATATTTTGTGGGTGAAGGCAAGGCGGAAGAAATTGCATAGGTGTTGAAACCCACCGATACCTTTGCTGTGTTGTTTAACCATGCGTTGACGCCTGCTCAGGAGCGTAACCTTGAGCGTTTGTACGAATGCCGTGTTATCCGAGAGAACCGGATTGATTCTGGTTATTTTGCCCAGCATGCGCGTACTCACTAGAGGAAATTGCAGGTTGGACTGGCGCAGTTGCGTCATATTTTGATGCGTCTGATAAGTGGATGGAGGCACCTCGAGCGCTAGAAAAGGGGAATTAACCTACGGGGCCGGCTGAAACCTAGCTTGAAATCGACCGTTGCTTGTTGCGTAAGTGTATCAAGAAAATCCTCTTTCGCCTTGAGAGAGAGGAGAAGCAGCGTAAACAATGGCATCAAGTCAGAACGCGTGCGGACGTGCCTACCTACGTTTGCGTTGGTAGGCTATACCAACGCTGGGATCCACCCTGTTTAACGAAATGACAGCGGCAGGCGCTTATGCTGCCGATCAGTTTTTTGCCACAATATTGTGGATGTCTTGGATACGGTGTTGGTTGACACCGTGGGATTTATTCGTCACTTACCGCACGAATTGGTGGCGGCGTTTAAAGCGCCATTGCAGGAAATGCGTCAGGCGTCGTTGTTGTTGTTGTTGCACTTGGTGGATGCTGCCGATTCTCGTATCGGCAAGAATATTGCAGCGGTAAACGAAGTGCTGGCAGAAATCGATGCTGAGGCTATCAGGACATCGCACATTATTCTCTGAGACTTCCTCCGCAGGCAGAGGAAGCCTTCGTAGTCGTTTTTACCAGCTTCAGGCAATAGAAAAATAATGGATTGAGAAAGAGAGTCGCGTGGGTCTTACTCGTGTGTATGCTGATGGTGGACTGGCGTCGTCTTTGCAAACAAGAGCAAGAACTCGCGGATTATGTGGTTTTGAGACTGACATGTTGATCGATCTCGCCATTGTTCTGCGGACTCTGGGATATTGAACCTGAAGAACACCAATCATAAAAGAATGGAGCTAAAACATGGCGTGGAATCAGCCCGGTAATAACGGACAGGACCGCGATCCGTGGGGGAGCAGCAATAATCAAGGCGGCAACTCTGGCGGAAACAATAATAAAGGCGACCGGGATCAAGGTCCTCTCGATCTAGATGATATTTTCCATAAGCTGAGAAAAAAGCTAGGCGAACTGGGCAGAAGTAGGAATTCAGGTAATGGCGGCGGCACCTCTGGCAGCGGTCTGGGTGGTCGGGCCGTAGGTGTGGGTATTGTCGCAGTAGCGGCCGTGGTGATTTCGGCCGCGAGCGGCTTTTACACCATACGAGAAGCCGAGCGCGGCGTAGTGACACGCTTTGGCAAGTTCAGCCACCTGGTAGGTCCGGGTCTGAACTGGAAACCGATATTTATCGACTCGGTTCGTGCGGTAAACGTGGAATCTGTACGTGAATTAGCTACCTCTGGCGTGATGTTGACGTCGGATGAAAATGTGGTGCGCGTGGAGATGAATGTTCAGTATCGTGTGACGGAGCCTGAGCGCTATCTGTTTAGTGTTACCGATGCCGACTACAGTTTGCGTCAGGCGACTGATAGTACCCTGCGCGGCGTTATCGGTAAATGCACCATGGACAAAATCCTTACTGAGGGACGCTCTATCGTGCGTACTGACACACAACGCGTATTGGAAGAAACCATTCGTCCGTACAACATGGGGTTAACCCTATTGGACGTTAACTTCCAGGCAGCGCGTCCGCCAGAGGAAGTGAAAGCCGCGTTTGATGACGCTATCGCGGCACGTGAGAACGAACAGCAATACATTCGTGAAGCAGAAGCCTATGCTAACGAAGTGCAGCCGCGTGCGAACGGTCAAGCACAGCGTATTCTGGAAGAGGCACGTGCTTATCGCGCGCGTATCATGCTTGAAGCTCAAGGTGAAGTGGCGCGTTTCGCCAAGATTCTGCCGGAATACAAAGCCGCACCAGAAACCACCCGCGAACGTCTCTATATCGAAAGCATGGAGCGAGTACTGGGACATACCCGGAAAGTGTTTATTAATGATAAAGGTAATAGCCTGATGGTGCTGCCGTTGGATCAACTGATGCGCGCTCAGACAGGTAATGCCAGCGGTAACTCGACCAGTAACACCACGGCTGCGCCAATGCGTCTGCCCTCTGCAGCGAACAACAACGTAGCAACCACCGGAGAAACTCCTACCAGCACGGGTGGAACCGTAATGGACCAGCGCCGTGCAAACGCGCAGCGTGATTTTGGGAGAGAATAATAATGCGTAAGCCTATCGTTTTTATCCTCGTCCTGGTGCTGATGGCGCTGTATGCCTCAGTGTTTGTGGTGCAGGAAGGCCAGCGAGGCATTGTGATGCGCTTCGGCAAAGTATTGCGCGATGATGAGAACAAGCCTGTTATCTATGTACCAGGTTTGCAGTTTAAAGTACCGTTTATTGATACCCTGAAGATGCTGGATGCGCGCATTCAGACCATGGAAAACCAGGCCGATCGCTTCATCACCTCAGAGCAGAAAGACCTGATCGTGGATTCTTACATCAAATGGCGTATCAGTAATTTCAGCCGCTACTACCTAGCGACGGGCGGTGGTGATATTTCTCAGGCAGAAGTGCTGCTCAAACGTAAGTTCAGTGACCGCTTGCGTTCTGAAATTGGTCGTTTGGATGTGCACGGTATTGTTACCGATTTCCGTGGCCAACTGATGTTGGAGGTGCGTGATGCGCTGAATACCGGTACAGGTGAAACCACCGAAGCGGATAGCGCTATTGCCTCTGCTGCCGCACGCGTGGAGAAAGAGACCAAGGGTGCTCAGCCGCATATCAACCCGAATAGTATGGCGGCTCTCGGTATTGAAGTGATTGATGTGCGTATCAAGCAGATCAACCTGCCGACGGAAGTGTCGGATGCGATCTTCGCCCGTATGCGTGCAGAACGTGAAGCGGTTGCACGTCGTCACCGTTCTCAAGGTCAGGAACAGGCTGAGAAACTAAAAGCGGCGGCAGATTATTTGGTGACGCGCACCTTGGCTGAAGCGGAACGTGAAGCGCTGATCATGCGCGGTGAAGGGGATGCGGAAGCGACCCGGCTGTTTGCTAACGCGTTTAGCGAAGACCCGAACTTCTATGCCTTTATCCGTAGCCTGCGTGCCTATGAAGTCAGCTTCAACGATAATCAGGATGTGATGATATTGAGCCCGGATAACGACTTCTTCCGCTATATGCGTTCGCCGACGACACCGCTTGCACGCTGATTAGCTTTACCATTTTTCACCAAAAGTCTGTATAGTTATATGAGCTTTTAATAGCAAAATTTTCTATTGGAGTAGGTATGAGTATCATCATTTAGCTAGTGGCTGGCGCTGGGCCTGATCTTAATTGTGGAAGGACTACTTTGGGGCTGCTCCTGTTTCCACGGATTTGGCGTCGCATGATCCTGCGATGGCGCAGCAGCCAGCCAAATATAATTTGTCGTCGTTTTGGCGACGGATTAGTGGTTGACGGCATCTGAATGGCATCAAAAAATGTGCGAAAACGTATACTAAAAGTACTGAAAATAACCAAGTTAGATGATAAAATCCATTTTTAAGCAACCTGGTAATTCTTGAAATGGGTAAGAACGTCGTCGTACTGGGCACCCAATGGGGTGACGAAGGTAAAGGCAAGGTCGTTGACCTGCTGAGTAAACGAGCTAAGTATGTTGTGCGCTACCAGGGTGGTCACAATGCTGGCCACACTCTGGTTATCAACGGTGAGAAAACCATCCTCCACTTAATCCCCTCTGGCATCCTGCGTGAAAACGTGATTAGCATCATTAGTAATGGTGTTGTGCTGGCACCTGATGTGTTGATAAAAGAGATGACCGCATTGGAAGCACGTGGTATTCCGGTACGCGAACGTCTGCTGCTTTCTGAAGCGTGTCCGCTGATTCTTCCTTATCACGTTGCGTTGGATAACGCGCGCGAAAAATCGCGTGGTGAGAAAGCTATTGGCACCACGGGTCGTGGTATCGGCCCGGCGTATGAAGATAAAGTAGCGCGTCGTGGTTTGCGTGTTGGCGATCTGTTCGACAAGCAAGCGTTTGCCGTCAAACTGAAAGAGATCGTTGAGTACCACAACTTTCAACTGGTGAATTATTACAAAGTGGAAGCGGTGGATTACCAGAAAGTGTTGGATGATGTGCTGGCGATTTCCTACATTCTCACTGCAATGGTGGTTGATGTTTCCGATCTGCTGTTCAAAGCGCATCAGCGTGGCGATCTAGTGATGTTCGAAGGCGCGCAAGGCACGCTGCTGGACGTTGACCACGGTACCTATCCGTACGTGACCTCTTCTAACACCACGGCGGGCGGCGTTGCTACCGGTTCTGGTCTGGGGCCGCATTACGTGGATTACGTGCTGGGTATCGTTAAAGCTTACTCTACCCGCGTTGGTGCAGGTCCATTCCCTACCGAGCTGTTTGATGATGTTGGCGAGTACCTGTCGCAGAAAGGCAACGAGTTTGGTGCAACCACAGGCCGTCGTCGCCGTACCGGTTGGTTGGATGCGGTTGCCGTGCGCCGTGCCGTACAGATCAACTCCCTGTCCGGTTTTTGCATGACTAAACTGGACGTGTTGGATGGACTGAAAGAAGTGAAGATTTGCGTCGGCTATCGTATGCCAAACGGTGATGAAGTGGATGTAACGCCGCTGGCGGCTGAAGGTTGGGAAGGCATCGAGCCTATCTATGAAACCCAGCCGGGCTGGACGGAAAGCATTTTTGGTGTGCAAGATCACAGCAAACTGCCGCAGGCTGCGCTGAACTACATCAAGCGCGTGGAAGAGATCACCGGCGTGCCGGTTGATATTATCTCCACCGGCCCTGACCGTAGCGAAACAATGATCCTGCGCGATCCGTTTGATGCTTAATGCATAACCCGCATTAAGCGCATAAACAAAAGGATAGGAAACCGTCCTTTCGACGAATGACAACGTTTTTCCCGTCGTCATCCTTGCTCCTCTCTTCGTCATTCCCGGCTTTCGCCGAGGATGGCGCAGATAGAGGGGAATTGTTTAGGTAGGTTTATCGGAAACCTCAAAGGATGGAAAGCCGTTCTTTTGTGGTTTACAGCATGTTACTTTGATCCTGAGCAGATACTACTTTCTTCTCCAACGCCTCCAATAATGTGTTGTGAATATTCCCGAACCACCGTTACTTATCACCAGAATATGGTCGCCGGGGTTGAGCGTTTTTGGCGATCAATCTCGACCAGCGTGTCGATATCCGCGCGATAGTATGCTGGCAGCGCACTGGCATCAACCACTTCAACTATCTGCCACGGAATGTGCTGCGGTTGAAACAGGAACATTTTATCTGCACGCCCTAATGACGGGGCCAGCTCATTCTTGATAACGCCCATTTTCATAGTGTTTGAGCGCAGTTCCAGCACAACCAGAATGCGTCGTGCCGTTCCCGCCTACCCCACCTTGTTGCGTAAGGCTGCCAGCGTGTGGCGAGAATCGCCGTCGGGTGGTGCGCAAAATCGTACTAGACGCTGATATTATTGACGGTGCCGCGCAGTTCAAGGCGGCGACGGGCATTGATAAATCCGCCCAGCCTCCGGCAGGCTTCTTCTGCAGGTACTGCTACATGGCGCGCCGCCGCGATGCTCATCAAGGCATTATGTATGTGATGTTCGCCTACCAGTTTCCAGCGTACTTCGCCGACAAACTCATCGTTCAGATAAACCTGAAATTCGCTGGCACCGGTCGTGATTTTTTTCGCTTTCCAGACACCGTCATCGCCCACCAGTTCCTGTTCACTTCAACAGCTATGCCCATCACCTGTTTAAGGCGTAATTCATTGCCTGGAAGAATGATTTTCCCTGTTCCCGGCACCAGACGAACCAAGATGGTGGAACTGTTTCTGAATGGCTTTCAGATCATCAAAAATATCTGCATGATCGAATTCGATGTTGTTCAGGAGCACGTGCGCGGCGAGTAGTGTACGAATTTTGAACATTTCTCGAAGAATGCACAGTCATATTCGTCGGCTTCCACTACTATAAAGGTGTCGCCGCACAAGCGGGCAGAAACGGTGAAGTTGCCCGGTACTCCGCCTATGACGAAGCCGGGTTTGGTAGCCGCAGGCTTCCAGAATCTATGTTACCATCCCTGTGGTGGTAGTTTTACTGTGTGTGCCCGAAAAACGGCAATCACCACCCTGCGTTCACGCAGCACAGCGTCATGCAGCCACTGCGGCCTGGAGACGTAGGGAATGCTTTTTCCAGCACCGCCTCAACGCAAGGGTTTCCGTGACTCATAGCGTTACCAATGATCACCAAATCTGGCGTAGGATCTAACTGTGCCGGATCATATCCCTGAATAAGGCTGATACCTTATTCTTCCAGCAACGTGCTCATCTGAGGATAAATGTTGGCATCCGAACCGGTAATCTCATGTACCAGTGAACGAGCGAGCAGTGCTAAACCACCCATAAAGGTGCCGAAGATGCCAAAAATATGAATATGCATATATTTCCATCAGCTCCTGAAAGGCTTTGCGTATTCCAGCACCTGGATTACGCATAAGAAATGGGATTTGACTAGGTGCGGCTTTCTGTTTGGGCTACACTGCGTGACTGCATGCGCAAACATGAGCTGTGAAAACTGAAACCGTTTTTCATTCGTAGATTCTGGAATAGTATTATGAAAACGTTAGGCGAATTTATCGTCGAAAAACAGCACGATTTTTCTCACGCAACCGGTGAATTGACCGCGCTGTTGTCCGCACTCAAACTGGGTGCCAAAATTATTCACCGTGATATCAACAAAGCTGGGTTGGTTGATATCCTGGGAACCAGCGGCGTGTCGAACATTCAGGGCGAAGTGCAGATGAAGCTGGATTTGTATGCCAATGAAAAGCTGAAAGCGGCACTGAAAGCGCGTGGTGAAGTAGCGGGGATTGCCTCCGAAGAAGAAGATGAGATCGTCGTTTTTGAAGGCGACAGCGGTCTAAACGCCAAATATGTGGTGTTAATGGACCCACTTGATGGGTCTTCTAACATTGATGTTAACGTATCTGTTGGTACCATCTTCTCCATTTACCGTCGTATTACCCTGTTGGGTACGCCAGTCACGGAATCGGATTTTCTGCAAGCGGGTAACAAACAGGTGGCAGCAGGGTATATTGTGTACGGTTCCTCGACCATGCTGGTGTACACCACCGGTCATGGCGTGCATGCTTTTACCTATGATCCTTCTCTGGGCGTTTTCTGCCTGTCGCACGAGTGTGTGCATTTTCCTGAAAAAGGGAATATGTACTCGATTAACGAAGGGAACTACATCAAATTCCCGCAGGGCGTAAAGAGATACATCAAGTATTGCCAGGAACAGGATGAAGCAACGCAGCGTCCTTATACCTTGCGCTATATCGGCTCACTGGTGGCGGATTTCCACCGTAACCTGCTGAAAGGCGGAATCTACTTATATCCGAGCACCGCAAACTATCCGAAAGGAAAACTGCGCTTGCTGTACGAATGCAACCCGATGGCATTCCTGGCAGAACAGGCTGGCGGTAAAGCCAGCGATGGCGCACGCCGTATTCTTGATATTGAGCCGGAGAAATTGCACCAGCGCTGCCCATTCTTTATTGGCACCGAATTCATGGTGAACGACGTGGAACGTTTTATCGCTCAGTTTCCGGACGAATAGCGACGGTTTGCACGAACGTCACTGAGAGGTATTGTCATATCCTAACGACTTCGCGTGGCCAGCATCTCTCCTACGTGAAATAGGATAAGTATCGCTTTACTGCCCCAGCGCTTGATGACTGAACCAACTTTCCAGAATAATAACGGCCGAGGTGGCATCCACCTGGCCTTTATTCAATGCGCGGAATCCACCGCGTTTAAACAGGTCTGCCCGTGCTTCTACGGTGCTCAGACGCTCATCCTGTAATTCGATCAGTTTACCGAAACGGCCGTGTAAGTGGTTAGCAAATTTACGCGCTCTTGCGGTCAGCTCCTGCTCGGTGCCATCCATGTTCAGCGGCAATCCTACCACCAGTAAATCAGGCTGCCACTCGTTGATTATTTTTTCTACCTGGTTCCAATTAGGTTCGCCGTCCTGCGCTTTGAACGCGGTGAGTGCTCGTGCGGTGCCAGTGATCTCTTGGCCGATGGCTACGCCGATGCTTTTGGTGCCAAAATCGAAGGCTAGCAGGGTTCGGTTGGTCATCAGGCATGCCCAGCATCGGCCACGATATTGTGGATATCGATAGCGATCCTTTTGGCCGCCATGCACCAACGCTCTGCAATCTGGGTATGGAACAGGATATTGGCTTCTGCCGGAGCGGTGAGCCATATGCTCTCCAGAAGCTCCGTTTCCAATTGTCTCTGTTCCCGGCCGGAATACCCTAAGGCAACCATCGTTTCACGGGGTTGTGTAGGCGGGCACCGCGTCTTCAGCATATCTTTTGACGTGGCAAGCATCACATCTCTGGATATACTGATGCTAAAATCAAAACCTGACTGCGCCGTGTGCAGAATAAAACCGCGATCATCTGCCAGCGGACAACTAGAGAACACCGGTTTATCCAGACGAATATCGGGATTGCACGGCGTAGGCTCGATATGCAGCTTGCTTAGGATATTTTCTACTGAAAATTGGTCCAACGGTTTGTTGACGATAGACCCATTGCGCCGTCTTCATTGTGATCAAAATATAGATCAGAGCGCGTTTGAAAACCGGGTCCTGAACGGCTTGGCATGGCGATAAGAAAATGATGCTGTAAATTCATTGTGTGTGGTTATTTTCTCTTGTCAGGGAAGAAGGGAGAGCCCGTGTTGCCACGGGCCGGTATCGGTGGTATCTAGCATGCTGGGCACCGATTGCAATATACCTTATACCTTAACGCGAAGTGCCTTAACGTAGAGCATATTAACGCCAAGAATCTTAATGTTTAACGTTGGCGGCCTGCCAGGCGGCGATCAATGGCATCAATAAGCATACCGATGATGGAAATGTCAGGAAATGCTGCTTCGATTTCCCGCACGCAGGTAGGGCTGGTCACATTGATTTCCGTCAGTCGATCGCCGACGACGTCAAGACCGACAAAAATCAGCTCTTTTTGTTTCAACGTAAGTGCCACCTCGCGAGCGATTTGCCAATCGCTTTCCGTCAGCGGGCGTGCTTCACCGCGTCCGCCCGCGGCCAGGTTACCACGCGTTTCACCGCTTTTCGGGATACGTGCCAGGCAATAAGGCACGGGTTCGCCATCCACCACCAGAATGCGTTTGTCACCATCTTTGATGGTGGGCAGATAGTTTTGTGCCATGCAGTAGCGCTGGCCGTGTTCTGTCAGCGTTTCGATGATGACTGTAACGTTAGTGTCATCCTGTTTCAGCCGGAAAATCGATGCGCCGCCCATGCCATCCAGCTGTTTGAGGATCAGATCACCATGCAACTGGTGGAACTGACGCAGTTTATCGGCGCGGCGTGTGACCATCGTATCCGGTGTCAGGTGTGGGAACCAGGCGGTAAACAGCTTCTCGTTACAGTCACGTAGGCTTTGCGGCTTGTTGACGATCAGAGTGCCTTTTTCTTCTGCCCGCTCCAAGATATAGGTGCTATAGATGAATTCGGTATTGAATGGCGGATCTTTACGCATCAGGAGCGCATCCAGTTCGTGTAGGGCGATATCCTGCTCGCCGTGAAAATCGTACCAGCCATCATAGTCGTACTGTACGCTGAGGCGACGCGTGATGGCACGGGCTTCGCCGGCATGAAGATAGAGATCATTCATCTCCATGTAATGCAGCTCATAACCGCGGCGTTGCGCTTCCAATAGCATGGCAAAGCTGGTGTCTTTCTTAATGTTAATGGAATCGATGGGATCCATCACGATGCCGAGCCTGTTCATGGTTTTTCTATATGAACGCATCCCGTTTGCAAGGCTTCCACGGTGTTGACATTGACGGTAGGTTTCAGCTCTATATCCGGCCTTGTTGCAGCCGGTACTGCGGGCCTCGATGTAATTCGCTG
>JBPETC010000041.1:0-16147 GCA_051710325.1 Symbiopectobacterium sp. | reverse complement strand
TCTTGCTCGAATCCGACATCAGCCCCGCCAATAAACGTAGGCTAGACAAAGGAAAGGATAGGCTGTCAACATGCACGATTTCCTATGCCCACCGTTTCTGCTCTGCTTTCAATGCTTACATATGCATTTATTGAGCGTAGCGGATACATCATTGCGGACGATTGCCTACTACAGAATGCAGCTTAAAGCAAGGTATTACATTAAGATTTTCCCTCTGTGGGCGCAGAATGGAATGATGATTTTCGTCCCGAGACACCACAGCAGGATATTATGACACAGGACAACACTTCACTTCCCTCCGCCGCATTTCTGATCGAAGATAAAATTGCGGACGTCAGACGCGAATATACCCGTGGCAGTTTACGCCGCGATGAATTAACCGCCAATCCACTCGATTTGTTTGATAAGTGGCTCAAGCAGTCATGCAATGCGCGCCTGTCCGATCCTACCGCGATATGCGTTGCTACCGTCGATGAGCAAGGCCAACCATACCAGCGCATCGTATTGCTCAAACACGTCGATGAGCAAGGTATGGTGTTTTACACCAATCTGGGCAGTCGCAAGGCACAACATCTGGAGCTAAATTCGCGTATCAGTTTACTGTTTCCATGGCACAGCCTGGATCGCCAGGTGATTGTGACGGGGCATGCTGAACGGTTATCCACCATCAAGGTGTTTAAATATTTCCACAGCCGGCCGAAAGAGAGCCAGATAAGCGCTTGGGTTTCACAACAATCGAGTCGCATATCGGCCCGTGGCGTGCTGGAAAGCAATTTTTTAGAACTAAAACAAAAATTCATAAAAGAAGAGGTGCCGTTACCGAGCTTTTGGGGTGGATACCGTGTGGTCATTGATACTGTTGAATTTTGGCAGGGCGGGCGCATCGCCTACATGACCGCTTCCTCTACCAGCGTGACGGTGATAACTGGCAAATCGATCGTCTGGCACAATAAGTGCTAAGAATTATAGCAATTATCCCTTTTAAATACTGGCGGCTCCCCTAATGGGCGCTTTATTCTATAACGTTACATTATTTCCCTTGGAATACGCTTTTTTAAACATCGTTTATTTTACGAAAATGGAGCTATTGATGGCGAGTGGTAACCTGATTCAACAATTGCAAGAGCGGGGTCTGGTTGCTCAGGTAACGGACGGAAACGCGTTAGCAGAGCAGCTGGCGCAAGGGTCAGTTGCACTGTATTGCGGTTTTGATCCGACCGCTGACAGCTTGCATTTGGGGCATCTGGTTCCGCTGTTGTGCCTGCGTCGCTTCCAGCTTGCGGGACACAAGCCTGTGGCATTGGTCGGTGGGGCCACGGGCCTTATCGGCGATCCTAGCTTCAAAGCCACAGAGCGTAAACTCAATACCAGCGAAACCGTGGGTGAGTGGGTTGAGAAGATTCGCGATCAGGTGTCGCCGTTCCTGGATTTTGATTGCGGCGACAATAGCGCTGTCATGGCGAACAACTATGACTGGTTCGGCTGCATGAATGTGCTGACTTTCCTGCGCGATATCGGTAAGCACTTCTCTGTTAATCAGATGATTAACAGAGAAGCGGTGAAACAGCGTTTGAACCGTGATGATGTGGGTATCTCTTTTACCGAGTTTTCTTACAACCTGTTGCAATGCTATGATTTCGCAGCGTTGAACGAAAAATATGGCGTTGCGGTGCAGATCGGTGGCTCTGACCAATGGGGTAATATTACCTCCGGGATCGATCTGATCCGTCGATTGCACCAGAATACGGTGTTCGGCCTGACAGTTCCGTTGATCACCAAATCAGACGGCACCAAATTTGGTAAAACTGAAGGCGGTGCAGTCTGGTTAGATGCCAAGAAAACCAGCCCGTACAAATTCTACCAATTCTGGATCAATACTGCCGATGCTGATGTTTATCGCTTCCTAAAGTTCTTTACCTTCCTCAGTATTGAAGAGATTACAGCATTGGAAGAAGAGGACAAAAATAGCGGCAAGGCGCCGCGCGCCCAGTATGTTCTGGCAGAAAAAGTCACCCAAATGGTGCACGGCGAAGTGGGTCTGCAAGCGGCGCAGCGCATTACTCAGAGCCTGTTCTCAGATGTGAATGCGCTGACAGAGAATGACTTTATCCAGTTGGCACAGGATGGCATGCCGGTTATTGAACTGGGACGTGATGCTGACTTGCAGCAGGCGTTGGTAACGGCTGAGCTGGTCCCTTCTCGTGGTCAGGCGCGTACTATGATCACCTCAAATGCGGTGACCATTAACGGCGAAAAACAGTCTAATCCCGAGTATACCTTCGCGGACAGCGATCGTCTGTTTGACCGTTATACGCTGCTACGCCGTGGTAAAAAGTATTACTGCCTGATTTGTTGGACGGAATAAGAAAAACAGCATGCACGAGCGAGGGAGCGAAGGCTCCCTTTATTTTTTGATCATACTCCTAGGTCAATGATAAGCAAGGTCAGGTTGTTAATAAATGAAAAACATTCTTTCTATTCAGTCCCATGTGTTTTTTGGACATACAGGGAACAGTGCCACACAGTTTCCTATGCTGCGTATGAGTACAAACGTTTGCGCCGCTCAATACGGTGCGATTCTCCAATAAAGGTTTTGTGGCTCCCGGTGTTTCTGATTTCCACTGTAATCAGTCGCTTATGGCAGCCGATGTGATTTTCCGAACCTGACGGAACCAGAACTTCTGGATGGTGTGACGGTGCACAATATGCACAATATGGATGAGGCCCTTGCCGCAGCGCGTCAGCGATAGAATTCGAACGTCAACCTGTTAGTGTAGGTGATTTGACTAGCGCCCTGTTACTGGTGAAAACCTTCTCAAAAGCGTTGCGTTTTAGATAAGTCGCTGGAGCACACCACGGCGCGGTATATGAAGTGATGCTGGTGACCAAGGAGATGGATAAGTACGAACTGCAATTGGTGGCGGCACAAGATGGTATTTGCCAACCCACGTCATCATTTTCAGGAGGAACGCCTCAGTTAATGGCGCGTTAGGCGGCATCCTTTGGTGCAACACTCTCTCTTACCCTTTCAATCGGCTCAACCTTCAATGCCGTCAATACTGCCTACTGCCTAGTGTTCTGCAATATAGTCAAGATAAGCAGCCAGCGCCGGATAGCGGAACATATCGAGCTTTAACGACTGCGCGCCACCGCATCACGGTAAACAGATAGGCATCCGAGACGGAAAAACGATTTTCCACCAAATAGTTTTGTTCACTGAGTACGATGTTGATATAGCGGAAATGAACCTGAAGGTGTTCCTGTAGCAGTTCCTTATAGGTTTCTTGGTGTGCCTGGCGAAAATGGGGGTAAACGTTTTGTGAAGTTCGTCTTAAATAGATAGTGTATTCAATTAGTTGATACAGAATCAAACATAATACTTACGTTCGATATAAGTGCCGATAAGCCTATCGTGCATTTCGTATTATATTGAATACCCAACAACAGACTTATCGTATTATATTGAATACCCAACAACAGACTTATCACTACTACAGCCTGTCACAGGCTGAAAAATCGCTAGGCTCATTAAAAATTATCGAAGTCTCTGGTTGTGCTGCTGGAGAACTTGTTGCGTCATCTCGATAACGAGATGGTGCAACAGGCGGATCTCGACGCGGTATCCGCGTGGTTGGAACACGGCCATTCGGATCGCGAAATTGCATACCGTCCTGCACGCGTGGCTGCTGCAGGATTTTACCGGCGTACCTGCCGTGGAGGAAAGGTTAACAGGATAAATCCGCTTTCACCCGTCGATCTGGTTATAGATCATTCGGTGACAGTTGACCATTTTGGTAATCCACATGTGCTGGTAGAAAACACGCGGCTTGAGATGACACGTAATCATGAGCGTTACCAGTTTTTACGCTAAGGGGAAAAGGTGTTTCGTCATTTCCGTGTTGTGCCACCGGGCACTGACATTTGCCATCAGCTCAATCTGGAGTATTTGGCTAACGCCGTGTGGTACGAAACCTTAGGGGACAAAATTATCACCTATCCTGACACGCTGGTTTGTACTAATTCATATATCAACATGATTAATGGGTTAGGTGTACTGGGCGTTGGTGGTATTGAAGCCGAAACCGACATGTTAGGGCAACCGGTTTCGATGCTGTTGCCGGATTTGATGGTTTTCAAACTCAGCGGAAAACTGGGGATGGGATCACGGCAACCGACCTGGTGCTTACCGTTATGCAAATGTTGCGTAAGCAGGGTGTTGTCGTAAAATTTTTTAAATTTTACAGCGATGGACTAAATAACCTGGCCCTGGCGGACCGGCAATCATTACTAACATGGCACCCAAATATGATGCCATCTGCGGCTTTTTCCCTATCTACGATGTCACTTTGGCCTATTTATGCTTAACCAACCGCAGCGACGAACAAATAGCGCTGATATAAGCTTACAGCAAAGCGCATGGGCTATAGCGGCATCCGGGGGATGAACCCCCCGTTTTATCAGCCAACTGGCGTTTGGTGGATATGTGTACGGTGGAAACCAGTCTGGCGGGTCCAAAGCGCCAATACAGGTATCCGCCGCGTTTTCCGCCAGCCGCAAACTGGATATCAGCAGTGGAAACGGGGCCGACGCAGTTGATGCGACAGGGTCAGATGAAACTTTCTCGCTATGGCACGGCGTTGTCGTGATTGCAGCGATCACCTCGTGCAATACCTATAAATTCCAGCGTGTTGATGGCTTCGGGTTGTTGGCAAAGCACGCGGCAGAACGCGGTCTGCGAGGTAAACCTTGGGTGAAGGCCTCACTGGCACCCGGTTCTAAAGTGGTTCCGGATTATTTCGCCAAAGCAGGTTTAATGCCTTATTTCGATGCTCTGGGTTTTCAACTGGTAGGGTATGGCTGTACCACCTGTATTGGTAACTCATGGCTATTGCCGGAACCAATAGAGCAGGCGATTAAAGCCGCCGACTTGACTGTTGGTACCGTTCTCTCGGCAATCGTAACTTTGAGAACCCCATCCCAACCGCTGCTGAAAACCAATTGATTGGCCTCGCCGCCATTGGTGGTCGCGCTTATTCATTGGCGGGCAATATGATGCTCGATTTGACCCGCGATCCGCTGGGCGTAGGACATAATGGTCAACCGGTGTTCTTGAAAGATGTTTTTTCCTCGGCAAATGACGTTTCTGATACGGTGCAGGATGTCAGCGTTGACCTGTTTCATAAAGAGTGCGCTGCTATTTTTGAGGGTACGCCCGAGTGACAGGCAATATACGTAGGGGATAATAACCCCACCTACGAATGGCCGAAGAATTCTACCTATATTCATGAAACTCCGTTTTTTACCACCATGGGTAAAGGCCCCGATCCGATACAGGATATTTACGGGGCGCGAATTCTTGCTCTGCTGGGAGATTCGGTTACCACTGATCATATTTCTCCTGCAGGTAGCATCAAAAAATAGAGCCCGGCGGCCCGTTACTTGCTCGATCGTTTGGGTCAGTGTCGTTTGAGCACATCCACCGCTCCAACTTAATTGGTATGGGGATTTTGCCGCTGGAGTTTGCCTCGGTGTGGTGAAGAGCGTATCTCGATAGCGGGCCTGCAAGCCTTGACGCCGGGCGCATAGTCATGGACACGCGCAGGTTATTCAAACTCAATGCCGTATCGATACCCGTAATGAACTGACCTATTATCAGCACGGCGGTATTTTGCACTACGTTATTCGCAAGATGTTGTGATGAGTAGTAAGTAGGCGGAAATATCAGGGCCAGAAAGCCCTGATAGCAACCTTAACCTGTTGTTGATAGCGGAAATCGCTATAGACACACACATTAACGCGGAGGGAGATCCAACATATGGCCCATTTTGGCCACTTTGGTTGCCAGATAGCGCTCATTTTTGGGGTTGCATCCCACGATTAGCGGCACTCGCTCAACAATGTTGATGCCTGCCTCATTGAGGATTTTTACTTTTTTTGGATTGTTGGTCAGCAAACGTACTTCATTCACGCCCAACAGCTTGAACATATCCGCACATAGCGTGAAGTCGCGCTCATCAGCTGCAAACCCAAGTTGATGATTTGCTTCGACGGTATCGGCCCCCAGGTCTTGTAACGCATAGGCACGAATCTTGTTCAATAAGCCAATATTACGCCCTTCTTGTCGGTGATAGAGCAGCACACCACGCCCCTCTTCATCAATATGGCCCAATGCGGCTTCTAGTTGGAATCCGCAATCACAGCGCAAGCTGAACAATGCATCACCGGTTAAACATTCGGAATGAACACGTGCCAGAACAGGTGCTGGACCGGAGATATCACCAAAAACCAGCGCGAGGTGATCGTGTCCTGTGGCTAACTCTTCGAATCCTACCATGAGGAAATCGCCCCATGGGGTGGGTAGTTTTGCTTCAGCCACCCGTTTAAGCTGCATTTTACATCTCCGACACAAAAAGATTGCGCATATCCTACTTCTAGATAACGCAATTAACCAGTAAAAACGCCATTGCGCAATAAAACCAAACGCAAACCGTGCATGCAGGTGCTCTGTATGTATTCATCAGGTTTGTACCACAGTACAATGTTTGTACAGCAGCGCAGGTACTGACATAACGATGGAGTAGTTTATGTCCCATTGACGAAGGCGGGGAGATTTCGTGATAACTTCATGAAAAATTTGCAATTTACACCCACTCTTTAACCGTATTTTTTGCGTTTGTGAGTGAAAGATGAAACAGGGGAAGCTATGTACGATATTACCAAACGCACTGCCCTCGGTGCGGGAATTTTGCTGATATTGCCCCTTGCCGTAGGGTTGAGTGGCTGGCAATGGCAACCCGAAGCACAGGGACTGTGGCTGCGCGAACTGTTCTTGGTCACGGAAATGGTGACGCGCCCCTGGGGTATAGTGACCAGCGCGCTGTTGGCACTCTGGTTTCTGTGGTGCTTACGTTTTCGTTTCAAACCGGCCCTTGGCGTGCTGGTAATCATGGCGCTGACTGTATTGGTAGGTCATGGCCTAAAGTCGTTAATTAAAGAGCGGCTTCAGGAACCGCGCCCCTTTGTGGTCTGGTTGAAAAAAGCGTATCAGGTCGATGAACGCTATTTCTATTCTTTGCCACGCCCCGAGCGTGCGCGGCTGGTGTCGGAACAACTGAACGCACAGACGCAGATACCTGAATGGCTGCGCGCGCATTGGCAATTTGAAACGGGTTTTGCCTTCCCATCAGGACATAGCTTGTTCGCGACAACCTGGGCGTTACTGGCGGTAGGGTTGTTGTGGGCGCGGCAGCACTATAAAACCGTGGTGTTATTGATGGTATGGGCATCGTTGGTGATGGCCAGTCGTTTGGCGTTGGGCATGCACTGGCCGCAGGATTTGATCGCGGCGACCCTGATGAGCTTGGTGTTGGTAGTGCTGGCTTGTACGCTGGCACAACGCTGGTGTGGTCCATTGACACGATCACCTCAGGAAAGGAAAAGTGATGATGACGTGAAAAGTGGAATCAGTGACCCCATCCTATAATGTCAGACATTGCGGTTCATACCGTGAGCCTCTCTGCTGTTTCAGGCAGATGAGCCGTGGTAAGGGATTATTACTTGCGACGCATATCTTTGAACAGCCTGATACGTAAAATTGTCTCTGTGAATAATACACATTACTGCAAACGAAAACCGATCCTGCAGTGCAGAAATCCCTATGGTGCATAACGGCGGGGATACGGGTCACGTTAAATTATGTGATTGCCAAATATGGAACCATATTACAAGATGCGATAGAGAGTTTACATCTGAGGTTGAACCTCATCCTGGCGTCTCGGCACACTATCGTCAAAGGTAAAACGCTTCAATTGCCTTACGACCCAACCAAAATTTTTGTGTTGGAAAAGTTGGGAGCAGAGTACCACATGGTCAATGTGATTGAGTGGGTAGTCTCACACATTGACGGTTATTATATTTTTATCATCCCTGTCAACGCACCCTACTTCATACCTCCGGCGGAAGTACGCCACGCGCTCTTGCCCTATATAAAATTGCTTTTGCCTGAATCGCGTTTTGTCGAACATCGCTTTTGTTGTCGGGTTTTTTAAAAACAGGTGATGCTGCCGCTCTCGTCTGATGCTACCTCAACTAGCCGCGTCCTTTCTCAGGATATAATGGATAATTCTATGGGGTTTAGCGCCAACATTTGCCATAATCATAGGGTTAAGGCGATATCACAGGAACAAGAACGTGAAATACTTGCTGATCTTATTATTGGTACTGGCGATATTCATCATTTCCATTACATTGGTGGGCGCACATATCTGTTGGTGCAGGGCGAATATCGTATTTCCACGCTACTTGCGACGCTGTTTGCAGTAGGGTTTGTGCTGGGGTGGGTGATCTGCAGTTTATTGTACCTGCAATTGTGCATCACCTTGGGTCGAGCGCAATGTAAAATCAAACGACTGGAACAGCAACGATCTGTAACTAGAGAGCGAAACGCCGCCCTCTGCGCCCTCTGTTTCCCATTAAGGATTCTCCTCTATGTTAGAACTGCTGTTTCTGTTATTGCCGGTGGCCGCCGCGTACGGGTGGTACATGGGCCGCAGAAGCGCGCAGCAGGACAAGGATAAGGAAGCCAACCGCTTGTCGCGAGAGTATGTGACAGGCGTGAATTTTTTGCTTTATAATCAGCAAGATAAAGCGGTTGAGCTGTTCCTTGATATGATCAAGGATGAGAGTAACGCCTTCGAGGCGCATCTGACGCTGGGTAACCTGTTCCGCTCACGCGGTGAGGTCGATCGTGCTATTCGCATTCATCAGGCATTAACAGAAAGCGCTTCTTTATCGTTCGAACAGCGCCTGCTGGCTGTGCAGCAACTAGGGCGTGATTATATGGCCTCCGGGCTGTATGACCGTGCTGAAGAGATCTTCACCCAACTTGTGGACGAAGAGGATTTTCGTGGCAGTGCGCTTCAACAACTGTTGCAGATCTATCAGGCTACCAGCGATTGGCAGAAGGCGATCGATATTGCGGAAAAACTAGTCAAACTTGGCCAGCCACAGTTGAATATGGAAATCGCCCATTTCTACTGCGAACTGGCGCTGCAAGCGATCAGCAGTGCCGATCTAGATCATGCATTGACACTATTGAAAAAGAGTGCAGCAACGGATAAAGCGTGCGCTCGGGCATCGATCATGATAGGGCGCATTCATATCGCTCAGAAGCGCTATGCGCCTGCGGTAGAGGTGCTCCAGCAGGTTCTGGAACAAGATAAAGCCTTTGTCAGTGAAACCCTGCCGATGCTGGAAACCTGTTACCAGCACTTGCCTATGTCGGAGACATGGGAAGATTTTCTTAAACTCTGTGTTGAAGAGAATACCGGTGCCAGCGCCGATTTGATGTTGGCGGATATCCTGGAGCGCAAAGAAGGCGCTGAGGTGGCACAGATCTACATCAACCGCCAGTTACAGCGTCACCCGACAATGCGTGTTTTCCATCGTCTGGTGGATTTCCACCTAAGTGAAGCTGAAGATGGTCGAGCCAAAGAGAGCTTGCTGCTGCTACGCAATATGGTAGGAGAACAGATACGCACCAAACCGTGCTATAGCTGCCAGAAGTGTGGCTTCACATCGCAATCTCTATACTGGCACTGTCCTTCGTGCCGTTCATGGGCCAGCATTAAACCTATTCGTGGTCTGGACGGACAATAGCGTGAGGTATGTCTTATACTATTGTTTATTTTATAAAACGCGATTTAATTATTATTGTTTGAAATACATCCACGGTGAACACCGTGCGAAATGCAGCTCTGTCCATCAGGGCTGCTGGGGTTTCGCGGGAGAGAAGAGTAGAATGCCGCGGAAAATTTTATACGCGGACCAATCTCACTCCACGGATTCAATCACCAAGCAAAATGAGGGCCACATGAGCGAACACATCACCCCACCACATGCCGTTACGTCGTCAATCGTTGTCGCATTAGACTATGCTGACCAGAATCAGGCATTGGCGTTTGTTGATCGCATTAACCCACAGGATTGTCGGCTGAAAGTGGGAAAAGAGGTGTTTACTCTTTTCGGTCCGCAATTTGTTAAGGCATTGCAGCAGAGCTGTTTTGACGTTTTTCTCGACCTCAAGTTTCATGATATCCCCAATACAACCGCACATGCGGTGGCGGCTGCGGCAGAATTAGGGGTGTGGATGGTCAACGTCCATGCCAGTGGTGGTCGGCGGATGATGGAAGCGGCAAAAGCGGCATTGCAACCCTTTAGTGCCGATGCTCCGTTGCTAATTGCTGTTACTGTATTGACCAGCATGGAAACCGACGATCTGCTGGAGTTAGGCATCACCTCTACACCAGCGCAGCAGGCTGAGCGCCTCGCGGTGCTAACCCGTGATTGTGGATTAGACGGTGTGGTGTGTTCTGCGCAGGAAGCGCAACGACTGAAACAGGTTTGTGGTAGCGCGTTCAAGCTTGTCACGCCGGGTATTCGCCCTGCGGGCAGCGCTAGTGGCGATCAGCGTCGCATTATGACGCCGGAACAGGTGCAGGCGGCAGGGGTTGATTATATGGTCATTGGGCGTCCGATCACCCAGTCTCCCGATCCGGCGCACACGCTGGCGCAGATTCGGCATTCGTTGTTGGTGGAGGCAGGGATTAGTAAGAGTAATAGTCGGTTGGTCTATTCCACCGACACTGGACGCATCAAGGAAGAGCCGCTTCGGTAACACCTGCTAAAGGGGAGACGGCGTGGTACGCGTTCAATGGCAAACCAGCGGAGGGCGTATGCATTATCACGGGTCTTGCTCTGGATGATGGCGCGCTCACCGCGTTGGTCGCAGAGCTAAAAGAAGTGTGGCTGTGCGGTTAAAGAAGGCAGCGTTGAGATTCAGGGCGATAAGCGCGATCTGCTAAAACCGCTATTGGAAGTGAAGGGATTGAAGGCCAATCTGGTTGGCGGTTAATACAGAATCTGACAGCAGGGCGTCCTCGCCATTAATCGACCAATAATGCCGCCAATGGCCGCACCACCCAGCGTGCCGCCACCGGTTAGGATTGCCACACCGACTGCGCCAGACCCAGCACTAATAGCGGTATTACGATCGCGTTTGGACATGTTGGAACAGCCGCTGAGCGTCATGATGAGTGCTACGGAAAGGGCAGTAACGACGAAATCTTTTTCACAACCATAATGATATCCTGATGTTTTCGTCCGCGACGGTGGAAAAATATCGCATTACACGATATTTTCACTATTTAATCTGATCTTGTCGGTCATCTCTTTATCTATTAGTATAATCGTCGGAACTCCTCTTGGTAGGTGGAAAATCCTTCATTGCGCGAGGTTTGCCGTAAATACTGTTCGTTCCATAACGGTGAGCGCGGTGATAAGTGATTTCCCAGTCATAAATGGTAATGCACAGCAGATCGTAGCAGGGTTTTTAGCCAGTTAGCCCATAGGTGAGGCATTCCGACTCCACGACAATATCCTACTCGGATGAAAGGGGCGAATGATGTTAGCAGAACTTAAACAGCAGCAGGTGCTGGAGGCGAATCTGGTGCTTCCAGCGCACCACACCTGGTGACCTTTACCTGAGAAAATTTCAGTGCAGTCGATTGTCAGCAGGGGCTGATGGTCATCAAACCGTCGGGGATGGTTTATCCTGTGATGACCGCTGAAGATATGGTGGTGAAACTGGCAACCTGGCGCGTGGTTGAAGGAAGCAAGAAGCCTTCGTTGGATTCAGATACATACCGCGTGCTCTAACCAATCATGCGAATATGACTTTCCCGTTCAATCAATTTAGGCGTGGTAACGCTGGAGAGCAACGCGTGGAACCCGGAGATGGCATCGCAAGCGATGGTGATAAATAGGAAGGGGAACAGGCTACCGGAGAACACCGGTACGCTACCGTCGTTAATAAAGTGTGTCACAAACGGCATTTTCAGTTCTAGCGTGGCAAACATAATACCACAGCAAAACCGACAATAACCCCAATTTTCAGTAAAGTAGAAAGATGGTCGCGTGGGGCCAGTAGTAGCCATACCGGCAGCACCGAAGCGATAAAGCCGTAAATTACCAGCGCAGCGGCGAGAATCGGGCCAACTAACGGACCAGCCTAGATGATAGCGACAAAGTGATGATCAAACAGCACCCACTTGTTGGTGGGAATATAATCTAACCGTCATTATGACGTTTAGCCGGCGTGATACGACGGTCGTCCAGTTCAAACACTTTTTAGCAATAAACAGACTGTAAAAAAAGATAGGCAATGCTGTAGCAGGATATGGCTGCAATGACCAACCAAACGGCACTAACGTGCTCTTCCTCCACGGCTTAAGGCCAGCATCGCGAAGGCGATAGTTCCCGCTAATGCGACCAACAGTCAGATCACTATTCTCTTGACATTATTCATGAGAATGGCTCCTTCGTTACCCAACTAATGGGGAGAGAGTTTTGCTGGCTTTTAGGCGTGGCGCCATAACAAACGGCACAGCTCTCAAAAACATATTGTATTGCAGCGTGATGCGCGTAAAGTGCAGATAAAAAATGTGAGAAAGAGTGAATTTTTGTAAATTAAATTCAGTTTTGACTAATAGTGATAGGGGTGGGGAGAATCTGATGCGGAGAAAATCGGTGTCGCCAACCCGCAGGCTGGCACACTAGAGGTTTATGCTACGGGTTTTGCAATGATACTGCGCGTTTCCATGCGCACGTCGGTCAATACCACATCCAGCGTATCACTTTGGCGGTAGACCACTTCACCTTTGACGGATACCGTGCCGGTTTCTTGGCTGCTGACTAACTCATCGCGTACTGCGTGAATAAACGAGGCCGGGATAAAGGCAACGGCACCGTTGTCCAGCAAACGCACACGCAGACCACCGTGTGTCACATCGATGATCTCTGCGCGGAAGCGGGCATCAGTCCCGGCTTTCGGCTTCAGGAAACGAGCATACAGCCAGCCACCGACGTCACGCTCGGCCATCCGGTTTAAACGACGGCGCTCCGACATTTGTTGCGTGATGGCATCTTGCGGTTTCTCAGCTGGCTGTTGGCAAATAATAGCTTTTAGCAGGCGATGGTTGATCATATCGCCAAACTTACGGATGGGCGAGGTCCAGGTGGCATACGCTTCCAGCCCTAAACCGAAATGCGGTCCTGGCGTAGTGGAAACTTTGGCGAAGGTTTGGAAGCGGCGAATGCAGCTATCTAAAAATGGCGTCGGCTGCGCATCCAACTCTCGGCGCAGTTTGCAAAAACCGTCCAGGGTCAACAGCGCAGCAGCATCCGCTTCAATGCCGTTGTTGTTTAACACCGCCATGGCCTGATCGACCTGGGTTGGCTCGAAACCGTTGTGCACGCTGTAAATGCCGAAACCAAGCTTCTCTTTAAGCATGCGTGCAGCGCAGATATTGGCGGTGATCATGGTTTCTTCGACGATACGATTAGCGATGCGACGTTGCTCAACTATGATATCCAGCACATCGCCCTGCTCAGCGAGCAGGAAACGGCAATCAGGACGATCTTTAAACACCAGCGCATGGGTGGCGCGCCAGGCGCTGCGGGCCATACCGATACGGTGCAACAAACGGATTTGTTCAGCAATGGCATCGTTCTCCGGCTGCCATTCACCCTGCTGCTCCAGCCAGTCTGATACGTTATCGTAAACCAGTTTGGCCTTGGATTCTACCCAGGCGGCAAAGAACTGCACATCATCGCCCAGCGTACCCTCGGCCGTGACGGTGACGCGGCATACCACTGCCGGGCGGCGCTCTTGCGCGCGCAGCGAGCAGAGATCGTCGGAAAGCACGCGTGGCAGCATCGGAATATTGAATCCCGGCAGATAGTTGGTAAACGCACGTTGACGCGCCAGCGTATCCAGCATACTGCCTGCTTCCACATAGGCGGTAGGGTCGGCAATGGCGATAGTGAGTTCCAGTGTGCCGTCGCCGTTGTCTTTGGCATATAGCGCATCGTCCATGTCTTCAGTGCTGGCGCTATCGATGGTAACAAAGGTCAGTGCGGTCAAATCTTCGCGCGTTAGATTGCCGTCATTGAGCGTCAATTCGCTATCCATTTCTGGCGCAGTACGCTCAAGATTATGACGTGACAACGTCACCCACCACGGCGCCAGCGGATCGTCACCAGTGGTGATGTATTGCGTTAATTCAGCATGGAAGCTGCGATCGCCTTTGAGCGGATGGCGACGCATTTCCGCCACAGCCCAATCATCATCCTGAAAGGTGTGATTTACGTCGCGTCCGGTACGGCAGGGGATCGCCTCTTTCAGCAGCGGATGATCAGGCAGGATGGCAAAACGGTCGTCTTTTTTCTGCACACGGCCAACAAAGCGCGTCAAAAAGGGTTCAACCAGGGATTCCGGTTCTGCGATCTTACGATCTTTATCGGTGTGCAGCGTCGCAACGATACGATCGCCATGCATCACCTTCTTCATCTGCGGTGGCGGAATAAAGTAGCTTTTTTGTGCATCGACCTCCAAAAAGCCGAACCCTTTATCAGTGCCTTTCACTACGCCTTCAGCACGCGGAGCTTTGGAGTGAAGTTGCTGCTTTATATTGGAAAGCAGAGGATTATCCTGAAACATAATGAGTAAAGGAGATGTCCAGATGCGGTTATTAACGATACTAATGAATGGCAGACAGTTTTACGCGAAACCTATGCTGTCGGCAAGCGTGATGTATATCAATGAGACCAATCTTCTCGTTTTGAGAATAACCGCTAATGCATCGTGTAACGAAAGTGGAATGCAAGCGTCACGGTCAGTGCTGAGACGCCAGTGTATCAGGCGATACGTCGCTCAGTTTCTGTATTGCACTGGTTGCGAGTTATGACTACGGGCACCTATTTTGAGGTCGGTGTAAAGGTTTCATCACCTACGCTTGAGAGTGGTACTAACGGATTGGTTTACTGGTAATATGCGGCCAGATTTCCACAAGGAATATTGAAGGTGCTGCTGTTATCGTCACTCCAGGCGCAGTCTGGACAATCAAATCTTTTGATCTATTGACGCGGAGCAAGTTTCGAATATTTTTCAGCGCTTGCTTTCTATCGAGCACAAAACGGGTTGTGGCTTCTAAAGAGCCCCAACCACCTGCTGCGCTCTGGTATGGTTTAATGGCGGGTTTGAATTTCATGGTAATGTACGCAGGTGTTAAATGTTTGTGTTATATATATTTTATATTAAATATTTGCGATATGTGATGAGTCTACGAGCGATGGAGTCGATCGTCTAATCGACTGTTGTGGCTGTGATGTGATCAGGAAAGGCTATTGAATTTATGTGCTTGGTATATTTCACATTTTATAACTCCTTATAGGTGAATGACTTGCGATGCACGGCGAAATTGGTTTCACCGTTATTTCTGCGGGGATGCTCCCCTTAAACGTATGGTCGGACAGGAAGCGACATCATCGATATCAAACAGCTCATTTACTTGTGAAACAAAGCAACTGCTCACTCATATTACTAAGAAATCATTCAACTTCACAAAAATGCCTCAGCAAGAGAGTCATCACTACTACTAGTCCACCACTGATATTTTACTCTTTTATCACTAATATCACGATTGTTACTGAAAATATATGTACATGCCAGAGAACATAATCTACTGTCATTCTCTTGTTGATTTTAGTTATGTACTTAGGGCGCATGGCGCTAACGGACAGTTTTTTGTGGTCAGTGCATAGAAAGGAATCGGTCGGTGTTCAGGAGAAAACGGACAGAGATAAATTACTTTCACACATAAGCCCCAAGGGCAAGGTTGTTTTTCAGATGCGGTACAGATTTTCAGGAAAACAGAAGAGGGTAGATATCGGAACGTATCTCGGGATGACGCTCAAGGAAGCCAGAGATGAAACAATGAAGCTGAGGCGTGCTCTTGATGATGGCATTGACCCATCAGATTTCTTGGCTTCTCGCGTGATATAGAGAATCAGCATGCATAAAGCGTTGAGGACGTGATCCGAGAGTGATACAATGCTTGCATCAGCAGCAATATAAAGATGGGGCATCAAATCATCAGAACATTTGGAATCCACGTATTCCTATATTACTCAACTAAAACTGGCCACGGGTTTAGAGTTTTTCCAGAACCGATTTTCTGATTGGTTTGGTGGTAACTCACCGTTATAGTCGTGCGGTCTCTGAGTGTACTGTAATATCCCGCGATATAGT
>JBPETC010000040.1:0-16215 GCA_051710325.1 Symbiopectobacterium sp. | reverse complement strand
CTACATCCACCGGGCTTATATGCCATCTGGCCTCACTGGTATAACAGTGGTCTGACGCCAAACGAATCTGAGCGACTCTACTACTTACAGTCTAATCCGGTGGCCAGTATTAGTTGAGCACTACAATTTATCTTCCGGTTATCACCACATCACGCAGCACGAACGGTTATCACCACATCACGCAGCACGAAAAGGTCGCCGCGTAACCAATCGCTTTTCTTTATAAAATAGACATATTTTATCAACAAAGGATACTAATGAAGTTGGCATTTTCCAATACGCTCATTAGGATAGAATAACCACGCCGCTACAAACAGGATAGAAAGTAAGTTCGCGCTTATTAGCGTGAATGTCGCGGGCAATCCTTTACTGCTCGTTTTGCCATCAAAAGAAACAGCGAGCAGGTATATTATGTTTGGCGTTTTTGGAGATAATATGCGCACACTGTGTCGAATCTTTAGCGGACTCTTTAAGTGGACTTGGCGTCTGCTCAATTTCACCCGCGAGTTTATTCTTAACCTATTTCTGATTGTGTTGATTCTGGGTGGTGTCGGTATTTATGTGCAGTTTAAAAATGCACCAGTCCAAACGCCTAAAGGCGCGCTGCTTGTTGATCTTACAGGCGTTGTCGTCGATAAGCCGACGGTCAATAATAAACTGCGTCAGTTGGGCAGAGAATTTTTTGGTGCTTCCAGCAATCGCCGTCAGGAAAATTCGCTGTTTGATATTGTTAATACGATTCGTCAGGCCAAAACCGATAGCAATATTACCGGTATGGTACTCGATCTGAGTAATTTCGTCGGTGCCGACCAACCCTCTCTGCAGTATATCGGCAAGGCATTGCGTGAATTCCGCGACAGTGGCAAGCCCATTTTTGCGATCGGCGACAGTTACAGCCAAACGCAATACTATCTGGCCAGTTACGCGACTAGCATTTCACTTACCCCGCAGGGTAACGTTGATCTGCGCGGTTTCGCCACCAATGGCCTTTATTACAAATCGCTGTTGGAAAAGCTGGATGTAACCAGTCATGTATTCCGCGTTGGTACCTATAAATCTGCGGTAGAGCCTTTCCTGCGTGACGATATGTCCCCTGAAGCTCGCGAAGCTGATATGCGCTGGGTCGGTAGATTGTGGCAAAACTACCTGAATACGGTTGCAGTAAACCGACAAATTACACCGCAACAACTGTTCCCCGGTGCCAACGCGATTATTGCCGGCCTTCAGGCTGTTCAAGGCGATCCGGCACGCTATGCGATGGAAAACAAACTGGTGGACGAAGTGGCATCACGTTCGGTCATTGAACAGAAGTTGGTAAAAACCTTCGGTTGGGATACCAAAAATCAGAGCTTCAACTACACCAGCATTTACGATTACACCGAAAAACCGATCACTCAAAGCGGCGCAGAAATTGCGGTGATCTTTGCCAGTGGCACCATTGTTGATGGTCCGGAAACCCCGGGGGTGGTAGGTGGTGATACCACGGCGGCTCAAATTCGTCAGGCCAGACTGGATCCTAAAATCAAGGCGATCGTTCTGCGCGTTAATAGTCCCGGAGGCAGCGTAACCGCTTCGGAAAAAATTCGCTCTGAGTTGATGGCAGTACGTCTGGCTGGTAAACCGATCGTGGTATCCATGGGCGGTATGGCCGCGTCAGGCGGCTACTGGATCTCCACGCCAGCGAACGCCATCATCGCCAGTTCGAGCACCCTGACGGGTTCGATTGGTATATTTGGCGTGATCACCACGTTTGAAAATACCCTTGGCGCCATCGGCGTACATACCAATGGTGTGGCAACCTCGCCGTTGGCGGATCTCAGCATCACCAAAACACTGCCGTCCGAGTTTTCTCAGATGATGCAAATCAGCATCGAGCGTGGTTATAAAAACTTCATCAATCTGGTCGCGCAATCACGTAAGAAAATCCCGGAAGAGATTGATAAAATCGCCCAGGGGCACGTATGGACCGGTGACGACGCTAAAACCAACGGGTTGGTCGATCAGTTGGGTGACTTTGACGATGCAGTCAAAAAAGCCGCTGAACTGCCCAAGCTGGGCCAATACCAGCTCAACTGGTTTAAAGAACAGCCAAGCCTAATGGATATGATACTAAACCGCGTCAACGCTGCTACCCATACCTGGTTACCGGCCCGGCTTCAGACCATGCTACCTGCTCCGGTAGCACAGTTGACTGAGGTGGTACAAGCACAACCTGCCTTGCTCAATACGTTTAACGATCCACAGCATCGCTATGCCCTTTGCATGGCCTGCGGTGAAGTGAAATAAATATCGTCACACAAGATTTTCCCTCAGCTCGGCTTATGTCGGCCTGTTTTTATCTTCTTAACAAGAACAGCATGCAAAAAGAAATCCATTTATGTCGCGTATACCGGCGGTATGATAGGTATGCAACGTTCCGCCAACGGTTACATTCCGGTTTTGGGTCACCTGCAACAACAGCTGGCTGACATGCCGGAATTTCATCGTCCGGAGATGCCAGATTTTACCATCCATAAATATGACCCGTTGATTGATTCCTCCGACATGACCCAGCCGATTGGCGGGCTGGCCATCGCTAATGGACATTCAACAACATTACGATAAGTATGACGGTATGACGACTTCGTGATTCTGCACGGCACGATACCATGGCCTTCACGGCATCTGCCCTCTTCTTCATTATAGACAATTTGGCAAAAATTCTCATTGTGACAGTGTCACAAACTTCGTTGACCGAATTGCATTCTGATGGAATAACCAACCTGCTTAATGCGCTCTATGTGACAACTAATCACCCTGTGAGTGAAGTCATAGACTATGTTGCAATAAAAAGCTGCTACGCGGCAATCGAACCACAAAATCCCATGCCGACGGTTTTGATGCGTTAGCCTCCCCCAACTTCCCGAGGCTACTGGAGGCCGGTATTCATATACGCCGCATGGTGCCAGGGCAGTCGGAAATCACCAGCGTATTGCTGATCGTACATTCGATTAACCCCACAACCGATCGGTATGATCACCGTCTATTCAGGGATTTCAGCGGATGTAGTGCGTAACTTCCTGCGCCAGCCGGTCATGGGTTGATATTGCGTTCTTATGGTGTGGTAACGCCCAGCAAAGCAGAGCTACTGGATGAACTGCGTCAGGCATCCATAGGAGCGGGTATTGTGGTGGTTAACCTCACCCCAATGCATTTCCGGACGGGTGAATATGGCGGGCTGCGCCACCGGCAATGCGCTGGCGCAGGCTGGCATGATCAGTGGTTTTAATATGACAGTGGAAGCCGAGCTGACTAAACTGCATTATATTTTAAGCCAACCTGATTTAACCCCTGATATCATTCGCCAGTTAATGCAACAAGGCCTGCGCGGCGAATTGACCCAGGACGAATAACCCGGATGCTGGAGCGAGTTGCCACGAACCATACTATCATAAACCATGCCCTGCTGTTGATTTGATTTACAGAATGATTTTTGTCCGAACGGCGCACTGCCTGTCGCACAGGGCGATGTCACCATCGATGTTGCCAACGTAGCAACAGTGACAAGCACAGAAAGCCGGGATACCCGTCATCGCCAGCCAGGAGTGGCACCCTGCCAAAATTTCGCCGCCAACAATCCGGAAGCTGTCGTGGGAGAGCGTGGTGAACTGGCAAAATTAGCGCAAACATGGTGGCCAGTGCACTGCGTATAAGGCACGCAAGGTGCAGAGTTTCACCCGCACCTTAATCGTGAGGCGTTTGATGCGGTAATACAGAAAGGCACTCAGCATGACATTGACAGCTACGGCACTTTTTTCGATAACGGCAAACGCGCTACCACCACACTGGATAGCCTGTTACGCCAACGTGGCATCACGCGTTTTACCATCATAGGGCTGGCAACGGACTACTGCGTAAAATTTACCGTGCTTAGATGCATTGGAACTCGGGTATAACGTGCAGATCGTTGAAGAGAGCTGTCGCGGGGTAAATATCCGACCAGATGATAGCGAAGCAGCGCTGGCCGATATGGTGGTTCACGGAGCACTCCGTATTGGCCTATCCCCGACTTTATCGCGATATCAGTACACCATCCCGTATAACGCAGAGCCCCAGTGCATTGAGGGGCCTCGGTTACTGGCGTTCTCGCTGAATCAGATTGTCGATGGCAATGCCTGCTTCAGTTCTTTCTTACTTTTCATCACCAACTCTCCGTCGGTATTGATAATCATGTGTTCTGCATCGATGTTATGGCGTGATTGCAATAACATCATAATTTTCAGGCAATTTTCTTTTCGCTCAGGCGTCAATGGCACGCCATCAGGCCATTTTCCTAGTTCCAAGACGGTTGCCAGGCGTTGGTAGATATCCTGGGCGTTAGCGCCGTCACATGTTTGTCGAGCACCGTCGTTGCCATCCTATCATTGTTATTTGCCATTGCTGTTTTCATCAAAACCTAGCAAACTAAAACGTTTTAGCTACAGTTATTATTCTTAACCTCAACCATCCATTTTCTCACCGTCTCTGCCATCGATAAAGCTCAACGAGGCCGAGTTAACACAGTAACGCTCATCGGTGGTTTGCGGACCATCGTGGAATACATGCCCCAAATGGGCATCGCATCTACCGCAGCGAATTTCGATACGGTGCATGTTATGCGAAAAATCTTTCAGATAGCGGATTGCGCCCTTCGCCACGGACCGATCAAAGCTGGGCCAGCCGCATCCAGAGTCATATTTGTTGTCGGAGTAAAACAGCGCGCTTTGGCAGCACAGGCAGTGATATACCCCAGTGCGTTTATTATGCAACAGTTTACCTGAATAGGCAGGCTCAGTGCCGCGCTGCTGAGTCACGTATTGTTGCATCTCCGTCAATGTTCCCTTGTCTGCTATTGAAGACGTTGAAGCTGGCTTATCCAATGATTGTCTCGTCATCATTTTTGTTTGACATGACTTATTTTAACAAAAATTAACATCCTCATAACGTTTTTCCGACTAAAATGATGAATAATCGACCAAGCCACTAGCAATTGTTATGCCCATCACATTTATCGGGCCTGCGCTTTATATTGGTGCAAACGCTCCCATTTAAGGGAAAGATGTTCCTAAGTTGTATTACGGCGCTTTTTCGTGCAACCGCTGCAAGATTTGACTTGTCGCAACTATTGATACGATTCCGCTTGACGCTCAGCTAGGTTTTTGTAATTTTACAACCAACCTTTATTTACTAATCATGGTTGGTGGAATATATGACTATCAAAGTAGGTATCAACGGTTTTGGCCGCATCGGCCGCATTATTTTCCGTGCTGCTCAGAAACGTTCTGACATTGAGATCGTTGCAATCAACGACCTGTTGGACGCTGACTACATAGCTTACATGCTGAAATACGACTCAACTCACGGCCGTTTTGACGGTACCGTTGAAGTGAAAGACGGTCATCTGATTGTTAATGCCAAAAAAATCCGCGTTACCGCAGAAAGAGATCCGGCTAACCTGAAGTGGGACGAAGTTGATGTTAATGTGGTTGCAGAAGCAACCGGTATCTTCCTGACTGACGAAACTGCACGTAAGCATATCACCGCTGGCGCGAAAAAAGTGGTTCTGACTGGCCCTTCTAAGGATAACACCCCAATGTTCGTTCGTGGTGCCAATTTTGACAAATATGCCGGACAAGATATCGTTTCCAACGCATCTTGCACCACTAACTGCCTAGCACCTCTGGCAAAAGTGATCAATGACAACTTCGGCATCATCGAAGGTCTGATGACCACTGTTCACGCCACTACTACTACCCAGAAAACCGTTGATGCCCCGTCTCACAAAGACTGGCGCGGCGGTCGGGGCGCATCTCAGAACATCATCCCGTCCTCTACTGGCGCAGCCAAGGCTGTAGGTAAAGTTCTGCCAGAACTGAACGGTAAACTAACCGGTATGGCATTCCGTGTTCCGACCCCAAACGTTTCTGTGGTTGACCTGACTGTTCGTCTTGAAAAATCAGCAAATTACGAAAAAATTAAGAAAGCCATCAAAGCCGCTTCTGAAGGCGAGCTGAAAGGCGTTCTGGGCTACGTTGAAGATGACGTGGTTTCCACTGATTTCAACGGCGAAATTCTGACGTCTGTGTTCGATGCCAAAGCTGGTATCGCGCTGAACGACAACTTTGTGAAACTGCTTTCCTGGTATGACAACGAAACCGGCTACTCTAATAAAGTACTGGACCTGATCGCCAACATCTCTAAATAAGGCGATGGTGCGATAAGCAATGCAAGGAGGCGATATGATGTCGCCCTTTTTATTAGCTGCGTTCCGCTATGATGCAAACGAAATACAAATAAAACAAGGTAACATCATGAACGATAAAATTTTTACTTCTCATCAAATCTGAAATTTCATCCACGCTCAGTCAACGCCAGCTAGACAAACTGCCAGTTATTGTCGTTGATCATCATCTGCAGATAGTATGCGAAGCCGTCACGTCTGCAAGACGCCCACCTGCTGCACTGGCAGCCTCAAAAGGAAGCCTCCGTGCTGTGGTTGAGCGACAACACGCCGTTCGCAGAAGTCGTCGCCATTCGCGGTGGTATATCGCGATCTGCTTCCCGTGGTTTGGCCCATTCGAGGAACCTAACCACGGTTTTTCCCGTTTCCTGCCGTGGAAATTCACAGCGCACTGTGAAGATGCCGAAGGTGTTGAATTGATTTTCACCCTGTGTGATACGCCGGAGACATTTGTAAAACTGCCCACACGCTTTTACGCTGACCGCGCGCTATAAACTGGGTAAAACATGCACAATAGAGTTAGAAGCACAGGGTGATTACAGGATCACTAGCGCCCTGCACACCTACTTCCAGATATGGTGACATTGACCATATCCGCGTTAGCGGTTTGATCGATATCTTTATCGATAAGGTCAATCAAGGCAAGTTTACACCATTAAGGTGGCGATCTGACGTTCACTGAACGCACCGACCGCATTTTATACCATCCAGAAACAGTAAGCAGAATTGTGGACCCAACACTGAAAGGCACTATAGACGTGCACCACACGCACCACAGCGATGCGGTCGCCTGGGATCCTGCGGCGAAACTGTCTAAAACCATTGCCGACATGCCGGATGACGATTATAAAACCTTTATCTGCATGCAAACGGCTAGTGTGACTCATCCGTTTGTTGCCACCACGCCGCACCAGCGCGTTTGGCCACGGTGAAACGGGTTGCTTCGATAAGATTCGAAATCGCCACTTGCGGGAAGGCACTCTACACAACATCCAACGGCTGCTGACTGGTCAGTGCGGGAAAACGGCATCCAGCGCAGCGATATCACCACTATCCAATTCCAAGGTGAGCGTGCGTGCGTTTTCTTCAACGGTGGGCTACCGAATTCGCTTTCGGAATCGCAATCACGCCGGGTTGTCGCAATACCCATGCCAGCATAATTTGTACGGACGTCGCCTGGTATTTTTCCGCCATGCGCATTTTATCCACCGGATGAGAAAACAGGTTGCGGTGCAGCGTAACTGCTTGTGCTAATTGACAGTAGGCCATCACCGGCACGGCGCGTGCCTGACACCAGGGCAGCAAATTAAACTCGATACCGCGCGAAGCAATGTGATAAGCACCTGATTAGTCATGCAGCGCTCACAGCATGACAAGGCCAAGAGTTCATTCATATCCGCCACGTACAAAACTGGACACACTCCATCCGAAATGCAAGATAGGGTTATCGGCACTTACATCGAACGCAAGTATTACGTTTGATGCTGTATCAACTCATTAAATACACGACCAATCATAATCGTTAAATGTGCAAACTGCATGGCATTAAAGCACATGTCGCACCTATCGTCATTCCAGAAGAGGTGAAGATTTATGAAAACTGCTCGATCACAGCGAGTTGTCACACGCCCCCTGCGCGCGCTGCACGCTGGAAACCTTGGCACGCTTCTCAATCCTTTTACGCCTGAAGGATCCTGAAAACTTCAGCATCCACTCCAAAATGCGCGTGCACGATGAGGAAAGCCTGAAAGATACCGATCCAAAGGCAAAGTCCTATAGTGAAGTTGTCGCCAACCCGGTACACCTGTTCTATGTACTGGAACAGCAAGTCGAACGTGAGCAGTTCCTGCAAGAAGTGGCGAAAAATATGTCGAGAACCTGAAAATGCTATCTAATCCCAAAATACGCCGAATTTATCGGCAAAGAGATTCAGACCGCCTACCTGGAATCCTACTCCGAGTACGGGCAAAACATTTTCAATCGCTATGTCACTTACGCGGATTTCTGGATTCAGGATCAAGAGGATCGCGATCCGGACATCAGTCAACTGTTTGACAGGGAATCTCTTAATGCCGAACTGGAGAAAATTGAGAAACCGCCTAGCATCAGCGACCTCAAAGATTTTCGTAACAAAATTGTCAATTTTGTGCTGCGCGCCCGCGCTAGCCACACTGGCTACAACCCAAACTGGAGCAGTTACGAGAAACTGTGCACTGTGATTGAGAAGAAAATGTTCTTCAATACGGAAGAGCTGTTGCTGGTGATTTCGTTCAACATCAAAAACTAGATCGACAAGCAGAAAAAACATGACGACTTTGTCGATCGTATGATAGAAAAGGCTAGCGAACCGCATTCCATCAATGGCGCAGAGGAAAGCGGCATCGCGTCCACCCCGCAACGATCATTTTGTTACCAACGATTGCATCGAGCGGCCACAAATAAGTGGCGGCAGCGGTAGCTGCCAGGGTAACGCCAGTAAAGATAGCTAAGTCCATTCCGAGTTTGTGTTTCAAATCTCCAAAGATGAATACCTCGGAGATCTGCTGTTCGAGGATCTGGCGCTGCCTAACCTGAAAAGACCAAAGACCAGCAGCATCAAATGAACGAGTACAAAACGCACCGTGCTAGTTATACCGCTAACGGTGTGCCCAATATCAGCCTGGTACGCTCGCTGCAAAACTCTCTAGCGCGGCGTATGGCCATACAGCAGGAAAACGACGCGAATTGCACCAACTTGAGGAAGATTTGGCAGAGCTAGAGCACACCGAGCCAACCCAATTGCTCGAAGAGGATCGGTTACGTCACGAGATTGCGGCGCTGCGCGATAAGATTGCGCGCGTGCCCTTTATCGATATTTTCGACCTGCGTTTCAAGAACTATGAACGCCCGGCCGAACCATTCACTCAGCAGTGATGTTTTTCCTGATGGACGTTTCCAGTTCGATGGATCAGGCCACTAAGGAACATGGCGAAACGTTTCTGTATTTTACTCTATTTGTTTTTGAGCCGGAATTATAAGAATCAGGACGATATTACCCGGTATTTCGCGAATTGTTCCGCAAGAAAACCATATTAACAGTTAACTGTTCAATCTTCCGCCAGACTTCGCGCTAGCGGACACCAACCCCGTATCAATTCGCGTCAAAGTGCAGCGCAGATTCTGGAAAAGTCGAATCTCCTTCACCTAGCCACGTTGCAGCATTACCATGTCCAGCCAGCGTCCGTGTTTTAAACTCTACGCTTGCCAGCGTTCCTACCAATGAGAAACCGGCCTGACGGTGTAAATGCAGCGACCTCTCATTTTTACTGTCACCCCCACAATCGCGATCAACTGGTGAAAACTGCTGCGTGCCGCTGTACACGACGCCGTTCAACGGTGGCATGCTGATAGTAAAGAACATGTATGAGAACCGGGCGGATATCGTCCGCGAGTTGCTCAGCCCTGCGCTGCGCCGCTGCGCCATGCAGTAGACCAGCAGACCCCGCTCTCCATCCACAGGGAGAGATTATCAAACTGGCTATCTTAAGCGATCGTGCGGAGCTACCGGAAGTTGCCGTTTATCTGGCACAACAGTTAACTGCAGCCAGGTTTACCGTTCAACAAGAAGTGTGTAAATATGCCCAGATTGAAGCCAATGCGTACGTTTCCACGCTGCGCAATGATTGAATGGTAAGGCGGACAGCAGTCACGGGGCTTAAGCGATGGCGTTCACTACCTTGTCAGAATACTTGCTAGCGTTCCTGCTGTTGATGGTTGGGGCAGTCTGGCTGCTGCTGTCTCCGTATGACTGGGCACAGCGTTAGCATATGGTGCTTCCTGCGCTATCTTTAGGGCTGTTCGCAGGGGGATTACTGGCACACTTGCTGGTGAATGCATTGCGCAGAGCACCTTCGCCGAGGCGTGGCTTATCACCTGGTGCGTGGCGGGCGTGAGGCAATTTGATTATGTGCCATTGGGTTCTGCGACGCTCGCTGCCTGCGTTATTGCCACAGATTGGCTTAATCACCGTAGGGCTGACGGGCGGTGGCGGTAGAAAAGATCTTTGCTATCCTCGGTGTTGGGCACGCCACGCTATGGGGCATCAGCCGCATAGGATCTGCCGCCCTATAATGCAGCGTTCTACTGTTATTGTTGATTGTAATGCTGAGCGGTACCCTTGGCAACCTGCTACTCCAGTTGATATTGGGACGTGCACTGCGCAGCGGATCCTTGCCGCCACAAGGATCAGCCCAACGAGGCGTCCACATTATTCCTTCACAATGACGATTGTGCTGGAGTTGGTTAGAACGCCGCCCAATGGGCACTGATCGGGACCGTAATTTACATCGTGGGTTACATCACGGCAGCATTGGCGACCAGTGGTCAGTATTTATTGCTTCCCGCGTAATTGAAAAGCGTTGCTGTGTGTTGCACCGCCGTTGTGATGTTTAGCGCCGTGTGTGCCCGGTTAAACGGTGATGATGCGGTACGCACTTTCGGCTTTCTTAACGCTACATTGAATATCGTGCCCACTCTAGCGCCATTTTTTTTGGCGGCTTACTGTCCGCCGTATTCGGTTGGCTAGCCTGCTTCTGGTTTTTTACGCTGTATTCCAATCGTGGTTTTGCTGCTCACCCTGCGCTATCTGTCAGAAACCCGCCCGACTGACACCCTGCATCTGCCGGGTTTGCCCATCAAATAATACGCTCGAATCCTTTTTACCCCTCGCTTCATTAGCATTGCTGGCTGCAATGCGGGCATTATAATGGGGATGGCTATGACCTATCTATCAGTGGAATCAGTGGTCTTGATGGTACATGGCGGTTTGTTACCATTATAGTTCTCACTGGTGTTCGGCGCAAACAGCTTTTAGGTGATGGCAATGAGCCTGCTGGCAACACGCACGATCATGAAAATTGACCGCACCGCTTGCCTGACGATCAGCGTAATATTGATTGGTAGCATTTTTTGTTACTGTTCGCCATCATCCTGCGGCTGCACAAGGTGCTATAGGCACGTTGGTGGATCTTTATGCCTCTAGTGGTGGTGGAGCTACCCCTCTTATTACCACAGAGCACACTGGCGCTTGCCATGCTGTGCGCGACAACCCGGTAGATTTACGCGCTGGCGTAACCAAATATCGACAAATCGTCATGGGCAATTTCAGGCATCTTACCAGAAATGATATCCGCTAGCAGTTACCCTGAACCGCACGCCATCGTACAACCAAGATACCGTGTCCTGTATTAAGATAAAGATTGGCGAGCAGTGAATGACCTACCAGCGGAGTGCTATCAGGTGTTATCAGTCGCAACCCGGTCCAGAACGTCATCTGATCTACCAGCCCAGCGTCAGGGTAAAGGTTGCTAACCAGCATTTCCAACGTTTCTCGGCATTTAGGGGGGTTAATGGCTGTGTCAAAGGCAACGATTTCTGCCATGCCTACAATACGAATACGACGATCGAAGAGTGTCACGGCCACTTTAAACGTCTCATCAAGCACCATTGAAACCGATGCAGCGGCTTCGTTGGCAAGAGGAAACGTTAATGAATAGCCTTTCAGGGGAGAGACCGGCAGATATATCCACTGACGTACCAACACCATCGAAGTACGAACCGCAGGCCACCACATAGGCATCAGCGGTTACTGTTTGCCTATTACAGCGCACCTCAGTGACGCGATCGCCAGCCACCTGCAACTATTAGACGGATTCGCCAAAACGAAAAACCACACCTGAAGCCTGCGCTATTTGAGCCAGGCGCTGAGCAAACAGTTAGCAGTCGCCCGTTTCATCATGTGAGTAAACGCAGCCCGCCACTGAGCTTATGCGCAACCGAAGCTAGCGCAGGCTCCACGGTCGCCAGTTCCGCGAGGTCAACAACTGGTACGGCACGCCAACATCACGCAAAACGACAATGTCGCGGCTGGCATTGTAATATACTGCTGCTCTATGCGAAATAGTTGCAGAGTGTTCCCGCCGTGGCGTCCTTCGTACTGAATCGACGTGCGCGCGCGCAGTGCCTACAAACAGTCACGGCTGTATTCTGCCAAGCGCACCATACGTGCCTTGTTTACCTGATAATACGCGGAATCGAAGTTCATCAGCATCTGCCACATTCAACGCAACTGGTCATTGGAGCAATCGGGCCGGATAGCTAACGGCGCATAACGCTGGAATACCCACTTTATAGCTTTCAATTGGATGCCGGGCGCGGTCCAATGCGCTGAATAACTGGGGAAATTTGCCCAACGTTTCCCGCACTGGTTTCCAAGGCCGGTGCAGGCTGTCGGTCAACGACCGTGATATCATGCCCGCCTGACAACAAATACCACGCTGTACTGACGCCAATAACGCCACTGCCTAAAATTACAATCCGCATGTTGACTTATCTCCGTGATAACTCGCCGTTTGCGGCGCAACATGCTGCCTGAATCGCCCGCCACCCAAAACAAAAGCTAATGTAACACGTGATTTACCGTTGTCACGCTTGGCTAACATGCTATTTATCTATTATTACGCAGATTGAAGTGCTGTTTTATGCTGCTGTTTTCGCCACAATCTTTTCTGACAATCATTTGTTTTCACGGCACTTTTATAAGAGTGAGCTACGATTAATAGAGTCTGCATGAAAGCGTGTATAAGGCACTGTGTGTGGGGCGCTCTGATGGTAACAAAAACAAAGACTCGAGTACCGCAAGCTGAGATACGTTTGAATGATGGACCAGACTGGACGTTCGATTTTCTGCAAACCTACCTTTGAGGAGATTGATCTGGCGAAGAAGCACTATCGCCTCGAAACCTACCCACATCAAATCGAGGTCATCATCTCTGAGCAAATGATGGATGCCTATTCAAGCATCGTCATGCCTATCAATTATTCCCATTGGTCTTTTGGTAAGCGCTTTATCGAAACCGAACAGCGCTATAAACACGGTCAGCAAGGGCTGGCCTATAGATCGTTATCAACTCTGATCCCTGTATCGCCTATCTGATGGAAGAAAACACCATCACCATGCAAGACTTGTTGATGGCCCATGCCTGTTATGATCATAACTCCTTTTTTTAAAGGTAACTATTTATTTCAAAGTTGGAACCGATGCAGTCTCCATCGTTGACTACCTGATTTTTGCCAGTCAATACATCACCTAATAGGAATAGCATTAGGATGTAGAATAGGTCGAGCAACTGTTTGATTCCTGCCATGCGCTGATGAATTACGGTGTCGATCGCTACAAACGCCCGAAAAAGATTTTGCTGGAAGAGGAAAACTGCGTAAGAAAAGCTGTGAGGTCTATTTATTTGCAAAGTCAGGTAAATGAACTGTAGCGCACACCCTGCCACGTCGCTATCTCGAGGCTTCGCTCGAAGCAGCGCATCGAAGCAGCGCATCGTTTCCCGCGCGAGCCGCAGGAAAATATTCTCCATTTTATGGAGAAGAATGCGCCGTTACTGGAACCCTGTCAACGCGAAGTACTGCGCATTGTGTGTAAGGTCAGTCAATATTTTACCCACAAAAACAGATTCATGTCATGAAACGAGGGCTGGCAACGGTTTTGGCACTACACCATTCTCAATCATCTCTACGATGAAGGGAAAGTGACCGAGCTCTTTATGCAAGAGTTCCTGCACAGCCATACCAATATAGTCTATCAGACTACATACAATAGCCCTTATTACAATAGCATGAACCATTATGCGCTCGGGTTCGCCATGTTTCATGGATATCAAGCGTATTTGCCAGACACCAACGAAGGAGAGGACCGCTATTGGTTCCCTGATATAGCAGGCAAGGACTGGCTGAAAACTCTGCATTTCTCCATGCAGAGCTTCAAGGATGAAAGCTTTATCAGCCAGTTCTTATCACCCAAGGTGATGCGAGATTTCCGGATATTTACCGTGCTGGATGATGACCATAACAATTATCTAGAAATTGCCGCAATCCACGATGAGGAAGGCTACTGAATGATCCGTCAGGAGCTGTCCGCGCAGTATAACCTCAGCAATCAGGAGCCAAATATTCAGGTCTAGAATGTGAATCTGCGCGGTAACCGCTCGCTGACGCTGAGCTATGTTCCTCACCACCGAGCACAACTTGACAAGAGCAGACACGATGTGATGAAACATGTATACCGACTGTGGGGATTTGATGTGTATCTGGAGCAGAAGAATGCAGATGGTAGCATAGAGTTTGTTGAACGCTGTCCGCCAACCTAATAAAGGGGTCAACTGAAGTCCATGTGACGTGTTGCGTTCACACAGTTCGCGACACGTGGCGGCATTAATTAGCGACGCGAACCTCAGCAATATCGCGTGGGATCTGGTTTTGCATGCTGTACCAGATAGTATCGCTCTCTTTTCCGTAGGTATGCACCGCACACATCACACGCTCGTGTTGCCCTTCTTTCGCGATGGTTTCCAGACGAGCATAAAAATCAATAGCCAGCTTACGCGCGCATCCGGGTTGGAGAAGTGGTAACGCCCAACCCGTATATACAGCCCTTTCAGCCCTTTAAGGATTAATCCATAAATCGGGTTGCCAGAAAAAACGCTAATCCACGGAAAACAGTATAATCCAGTTGCGAAAAGGCATCGGCGTTATCTTCGACACTGGCACGCTGTATTAATACTTTCTGACTCTTATCAGGGTGTTGGCGCAGGTCGGTACGAATAAAGATCGCAGCAATGCTGGTGCGCACGGCCAGCAGATTATCAATCAGTTGCGGCACGCTGTCATGATTGAGTCGTGCCAACGTTTCCAGGATTTTTAGCCATGATGTTTCCCAAAAATTATTAATTTTCTCTGCCAGCGGTGTTTACCGGCATGACAAGTCCAGAGCAAATCTGGCATAAGGTTTCTCGCAATATTCACGTCATCACACTGCTGATTTTTATGGTTTCTGGTATCTACTTTATGAAGCTGCTGCTACTGTTCGTATTCACGCGACTGTTGCTGCATATCCGATCCAAGACCATGCTTTCACTCGCCTTCTGTCTGTCGGTTGCATTTCTGTCAGCTTTTCTGGATGCCTTGACCGTCATTGCAATATGGTGATTGGCATCGCCACCGGGTTTTACGATATTTACCACCGGTACATTACAGGGTTAGATAAACAGGCTTGATCCATCACCAATGAGCATGCACAAACGTTGGAACAATTTCGCGCCTTTCTACGCAGTCTGTTGATGCACGCGGGGCGTGGGCACGGCCCTTGGCGGCGTAATGACCATGGTGGTTAAGCACAAAACCTGATTATTGACAAAACTGCTGGCTGGGATTTTGCCAGCTTTTTCTTGCGTATGTCTGCGGTTACCGTCCCAATCTTCCTGTGCGGTATTTGTATCTGCATTCTTGTAGAGCGTGTAAAAATTTGTGGATACAGTGCCACACTTCCGGACACTACGCGATGCCTTGTACGGCACTGCTTACCGTGTTCTTCGCCATCATCGCGGTGATTTATTAACCAACAATTTTTACACCGCTGATTCAGTTTGTGTGCTTCAAGGTTAGGCGCAAAACCAGCTTACGCTGTTTTATCTGTTTAACGGCCTGCTCTCTTCTATTTCCAACAATGTGTTCGTCAGCTCTATTTATATCAACGAGGCGCATAAAACCTTGTACAAGGTCGCATCTCACAGAAGCAGTTTGAGCCCTATTGGCGGTAGCGATCAATACCGGTACTAACCTGCATTTAGTCGCAACGCCCAATGGACAGGCTGCCTTTCTCTTTTTGCTAACTTCGGTCCTGGCCCCGCTCATTCGACTTTCTTGTGGTAAAATGGTGGTTATGGCACTGCCCTATACGATAGCAATGACGCTGGTAGGCTGGCTATGCGTTGCATTTGTGTTAGGCTCATTCATTCAATAACCCAATACATCATCAAACGTAATACTCACGTTTGATGTAAGTACCGATAAGCCTATCGTGCATTTCGGATTACGATTGAGGCGTTTCAATCGGTTGCACAGCGTGCAGA
>JBPETC010000039.1:0-16312 GCA_051710325.1 Symbiopectobacterium sp. | reverse complement strand
CCTTGCTGTTGTTCTCGACCTATTCGCCAGAAAACCGGGCAGGCCATCAGGACCCATGTTCCATAGTGAGTAAGGGGAAACCATTATACAAGCAGGCAGTGCCATTAGTTGCTGTGGCGTTACCGGACACGGCGTCATACAACAATGCGGACGCGCTAGTGTCCGCATCAGAATTTCCAGCACCGGGAAGTCTACGTCTCCATCAAGCAGATAAATCACCGTCCATCCCTGCTCTGGCGCTGGCTCATTGTGCCAGGCTATAAACAGCTGGTAGTCCAGCAGTTTGAAGAAGTGAAAATCTCCTTCCGCGTTGGACAATGCTGATATAAAAATCACACTCCTCTTAATTCTGTTTCCTGTCCTGACCATTTTGAGGCTGAAAAAACAGCTCAGCCCGGCAACTGTAATCCCAGTGTACGCAGCATAGTCCCCGATCTCTCCCCACTCTTTTTGCGCATCAGAACCTTCTACGATCCCGGCGACGAAACGCACCTGCTGCTGCCGGATGATGGCACTGCGGATGGATAATAGCCCAATTCACCATCTGCCGTGTTCATCGCTCCATTCCACAATACCGCTAAATAATCCGCGATCGTAGAGTTCCAGTTGAGCGATCAACTGCCATGCGGCTGCTGTCGGTGTACCGCACATCGCCGGAGTGGGATGCGGTAAACAAGCCAACTGGCTGATACTATTATCCGTTTGGCACAGCTGCTCACCTTCAATAGGCGAGGAAAATGCCACATGGTGTTGGTTGTTAACAGTAAGGGGTGTTCCAGCTGATCTTTATGCGAATCCAGTAATTGCTGACACTAAAGCTTATCGCGCTGTGGTCTTGATGGCGACAAATTGAACCAGCCAAGGGGTTACTCCAGATACGTCGCGCGTTTTCGCGGATTAACAATTCTGGACTAGCCCTGACTAAAACGCCGCCGTCCGGCAGAGGCAGGGAAAAGTGATAATAATAGGGTTTTGCACCCGCAAATTGTTCATCACAGCCGAGCAATCTATAGGCTGTGCAACGTCCACATCCAACAGACGCGATAATACCACTTTGCGAATTTTCCCCTGATACACACAGCGTAGTGCAGCCCTTACGGCAGATTGAAAATGCCGGCATCAGACATGCTGTTTACATGTGTGATCGTTGTCGTGTTGGATTCACACAGTTGCAGGATACGAGTGAGGCTTCAGCCTGTCTGAAGGAGAAATGGTAGTACTGCGGAATGAATAAGCAGGATGGACGGCGAATATCAAAAGGAATCGCACCAACCCCACAATTGGTACGGACACGCCTTGTGTCCGTGCTCGCACCATGGTGGATTATGGTGGATTGTATCTTTTGCCCCAGCGATTGATCATTATCATCGTCGGTTTGTACAAGTTGTGAAATTCGTTCAAAAATGCCCGATGCGATCACGCTCCGGTGCGAGCGGAGTAATATAGGAGAAATCTACCGGTCTTTCCGGCGGGGGTTTTACTGGCTTGGGTTACAATAGCATCAAACATCGTGTCACCTTAAATAATGAAATAAAACACGCCTGATTGATCTCATGCGGATATTCATATCTTATGAAACGGATTGTTATTTTTCGCACACCTTTAAGCAATTTATAAATATCATTCATCAATAAAACGATTTTTTGTTTTAAAATCCATCTCTACATACAAAATCATATTTCCCCTCAGTCAAGTATTCAATGAGCTAATTACAGTGTAAAATCTCCGGTTTTTGATGTGGAGATGCAGTGGCTAACGCAGTGCAATCGAAATATCCTTCGTATCAACAATAAAATCACGCGCTCCGAGAATAAAATAACATTGAGTAGCTCCGCCAATATCCACAGGAATATGATGATTATATCACGGACACGCTCTCCGGTGACAGAATGAGCACGAACGACTGCCTGGCTTTTACCCGAGAAAAGGCAAATCAAGCGAAGACAAAATTTGAAGATACAACCACACAATTGCATTATATCTTTACCACCACAATCAAAGAGACACAACAAAGTATCAGTGAAATTAACAGCCAGATCACCGCCTTGAATACTATGCTGGAGCAGCAGCAGTCCTCCGCCGAGTATATCCTGCGCCACTTTGACTCAAACCTCAAAAACTACACCCACAAGAAAGCCATCAAAAACCTAAAATTGATGTGAAAGCAGGTTAAGAAACAGGAGAAATATAATTACAATGCGGTAACAGCACTGAACAACTCGCCAGGCCCATCTGCTAGCAGTAAGAATGCAACAGCCGCATCGGATATAGATATTGCCGGCATCACAGCCATTATCATAGAAAATCAATACATTAACTCTGAATCCCGCCAAAACAGGCAACCGATTACTTATACCTTAATCAAGTAAGACAATGAGGCTATGTTGATCTCGCTGACTCAAAATCTGGACAAAGACGTCATCAACAATGAATTTAAACATGACATCATACAGATGATGGCAATGCTAAAAGCGACGGAAAGTGAATTACTCCCTGACATTGACGTTCGCAATAAACTTAATGAAATTATGAGCATGCTTGACAGTGCCAGCACGATGACACTTACGCTTGATAAGCGAATGGCAATGTGTGGGTGCATTAACACAAAAACTGCTCCTTGCCTACAACGCTCAAGAACCGGACTCGGCTAGTTTTATTTAATCAGGCTCAGGAGATCTTACAGCAAACGCCCCCATCTTTACTCTGAGCAGTGAAAAAATCAATATGCTAATCCGCTATCTGATTACGGGTGGCCTAGAAAATTGGCCCTCATTTTAACGACTGAGGTGGCCGTTTGGCCTTCTCGCTCTACCGGTCCCGCAATAAAACCATTATAACACCTGACAGGTGCGACAACGACAGGTAAAATGGCAGCACCCAATGAACCGGTGCTGCATTATATCCTTCAGCCTGGCTGTGTTAGCACCGATCAAATCGTGAAGAAGAATGATGACCACACCGCCATCACAATCAGAGAAAGCCCTGGTGGCAGCAAGGAAAAACTCCCGATTACCGTTTTCTCTGGCCAACGAGCGTACCTTTCTTGCCTGGATTCGAACCGCTCTGGCCTTTTTGGTAGGTGCTATCGCTATCGATCAATTCACCGTCAATCTGGCAACCCCACTGGTTTGGCAGAGCCTGGCGCTGTTACTGGTACTGAGTGCCGCAGTGCTCGGTGGATTAGCCTATTTTCGCTGGGCGCGCAGCGAAAATGCCATACGCCAGGAACAAGACATGCCGTACAGTCCGCTACTGTTGCTAGTGGACGCTGTTTATTACCGCCATAGCGTTGGTGCTGGCCGTAGTGGTTATCGTTGGTTAACCACCGTATACCAGTTGCTCCCAATCCGTAGCTACAACCCCCCAACGAACCGGCATGGCCTGGTCACGGTCTGTGTTATTGTCACAGATCGTCAGTCCGATCTGTTTTCGTTTTAGTCTAGATCGCGACTCAGGGTTAGCCCTATTGTGCAGCGTGCTGCTGGTGGCATTCGCCGTGGTGATGGTGGCGATGAGCATTTGGCGCTTACGCTTTACGCATCAGCGCCCGGCATCAGGCGCCACAGTTGTTCGCTATGACATTGCGTTTTTCCACCTCGGTGGTCGTTGTGAGGCTATGCACCGCTTTTGATATCCAGTACTAGTGAGGCGAGATCGTCTGCTACCGCTTCAACACGGTGATCTTTCTCCTGATATAGCAGCTTGATATAGGTGCTACAATCACCGTAGCCTTCTGCCTTTATGGCTAGCTCTTCATTGTCTAACGACCAATAGTTGAGGTTGCCGCGGTTGTCTCGTAGTTACTGCATTTCACTCGCACCCTGTGCCATTTACTCTCACACAGGTTGCAGTGCAAATAACGCAGGCCACTGGTGGTCCCACCAAGTTGCACCAACGCCAGACACAGGAATATCGCCACATATCGGGCAGAAACTGGCTGTGCTTGCTCTCCCACTTTGGCTTTCGCTTTCCCCGGCAAGAGAGGGTGGCAAGATGAACGGGGCTTTATCGTTATCTCCACCGTTAAACTAATGAGCTAGCAGACTGTCGGCCAATGTTCCCCACTCCTGCTTCGGCATTTTCTTCAGATTGTCCAGCGTAGTCAGCACATGACCATTTGCTGCAGGAATTAACTCGTCGATCAACGCATGCAGCAGCGTATGCCAGTGCGCATCACGCGGAAACACGCTGGCATCCAGCGACGGGCGATTGTTCTGCTGCTCCTGTGCCAACACATCGGTCAAATCGACACGCAACGGGTGATCGTGCGGCACCTTATGCTGTGTGCCTCAACCATGATAGTAGAAATATTCAGGTAATCGCTAAGCGTATGGTCAGTCGCCAATTGGCGCAGACGCTCTGCACGGCAGCTGTAGTACAGGCTCTTTAAATTAGCTAACAAAAATGGCAGGATCACGTCCACCGTTGATGATTTTTCATTATTTTCCAACTAATCCTGAGGGACAATGTGAATACTTATCCCGAGTGATTTATCCTGTTGTTTACGGTTGTTTTTTCTTGTTGTTTTCGTTAAATTTCTCTATACTGGTATGGATGATGCTTATTCGCCCACGCCTCAGGTACCCAGCCCTCTACTATAGCAGTAATGGTTCCTTTCACTTATAGCGCCGCATACACATGCATCATGATGACAAGAATCAGACCAACGACTGCCAGCTAGTGTATCAAGCAGGGCCAAATGAATTACCGGGATAGGGAACACTGGAGCAAAGTAAGGACGCCACATCACAATCCTATTTCCTTATTTCTTGCAATTTTATGGATATTTTTGGCCCATTCAATGTGATCACGCTTGATCAGGTTGTGTTTCCAGTAGCGCAGGGACATCAGCAAAAAGCCACAAACATCACCATGCCAACAAATGGATGCAGTATACGCGCCAGTTGTAGCGTACCGAGAATATGCAGTAACCAGTTCAGCGAAAGGAACAAAAACGCTAAGCCGCTTATCGCGGCAAACACAAAGCAGAATGCCACAATCCAGTGGTGAATACGCTTGGCGCGCTGTAGCGCTAAATGCGATTACTCTTTTTCATGCTGTTTATCCTCATGCTGTACTATGGTCGCCTCATCCTTTACCTCGTCCTAGTCCTCCTCTTCTTCGACGCGATTGACCCCGACACCGAAATAATGGAAGACGCTGGCGGCAAAGGTTGCAGCAAAACCAATCGCGGCGAGCGGTTTCCAAATCCCCTTCCAGAAGGTCACGGTGGGGCTGATAGCTGGGTTATTCGGTAAATCATAATAAAGCTGCTGCGGCCTGTCGGCATGGTGCAACACGTACATTACATACGTATCGCCTACGCCTGCCGGATCGTACAAGCCAGCATTTTGGTAACCGCGCTCTTTGAGATCGACTACACGTTCTGTCGCCAGGGTTTTCATATCGTCTTTAGTGCCGAAATGGATAACGCCCGTCGGATAAGTTTTAACACAGGCTAGCTCTTACCTTACAGCCACGCGATCGACGCACAGCGTGCATTTGTAAACACAGTTATCATCTTCCGCGGCACATCGAACGGACAAGCAGCGATACAATAGCCGCAGCCGATGATATACTGTTCAGACTAAAAATCGACGATGCCGTTGGCATACTGAATAATCGCCCCTCTGCCGGGCAAGCTTTAGCTATGATACCCTTGAGCACTGTCGCGATATAAAAAGCCTGAATGTCTACGCGGAACATCTTGCCACAGGTGAAACACCAGCGCAGGTGTTGCGTATTTTTGCCCACCACAAATCATGCGACAATGGGCGCAGCTCGATGCAGTGGTCAGCTTGCGACGTCAGCGGGCTTTACGTCAGGTACGTTCTGGATATCCCCGGAACAGGTTACGCGGAGATCGACGTTTCGCAGGCACTTGCCGATCCGCACTCAGTATTTTACACCTACCAACGGTTGATCGCCCTGCGTAAAGCGCTTTCACTGCTAACCTATGGCGACTATCACGATCTGAACCCTGAGGGCATCCAACCATCTGGTTCTATCGCCGACGCTGTCAGGGACAGCAGTTGCTGGTGTTCGCCAACCTTAGCCGGGAAATACAGTATTACACGTTACCTAACTAGCAGTTCCCCTAGCGCTGTCGTCTGCTGCTGAGCAACTACGATGATCCCCCGTGCACCCGGCGTCACACTGATAGTGCGTCATTATGATGCGATTATTGGTTGTCTGATACTGAACTCTGAAGGTAAAGGTCACAATTTACTCCTTCAGCACGGCGAAAAGCCTCAGTGATAAATCACAACACTGGTCGGCACAGAGATAGGATAGTGCCCGGAAGCCAGAGCATCCTGCACGCCAGAATCCTCAAGGTCGACGCTAAAGCAGGAGGAGAGTGGTCATAGCGAAGAATGTCAGCAGTGCTCCACGCTTGCGTGTAAGGCAACAAGGGTCCGGCTAATTTAACCACCTCCAGATATAGACCAACTCCGGATGAAACGCAGTTGCCAGGCTAACTTCACTCAGCACGGACTCGTAACGATTTAATACATTTAACAACCAAAACAGCGGGATATCAGGCTGTCTATGCTTTCTAGGATGTTCATGACGCAGCGCCAGCAAGGTTGTGACGTTTGATGCGAGAACGCAACAACAGTTACTTCGACTGCGCCATCAGCATCGGCGAGGAGGAAAACGTTAGCAACGGTGAAATGAATGAGGAATCAATTTCCCAACATCCTCGCCCATTGCGATTAAGTCGTGCAATGGGATACGTTTGATAATCACGGTTTTCATCAACGCTAAAGTGTACACATATTGCAGAGCTCACGGAGACGCCGTTTCTTGGGATTCTTCATCCCGCGTTTTCACGCTATAGGCTAATGCAGGTGGTTCCCTGCTCACGAGAATAGTGAGGTAACGGATCGCACTGGTGCTCATTGGAAGGGAGCGCCAACAGCAAATCTACCTGTTGCATCTGTTGTGCAAAACGTTGATCCAACGGTACTGCATAAGAAAGGGCAAGCAAGCCGGCAGAGTTAATCCACGTACCGTCGGGTAAATAAAGGCGCAGTTGCTTTAGCGTTAAAGACTGATGCTGTATTAGCCTCCTCATCAAGTTGTAACGCTTCAAAACCCCATGTATTTGACAATGACTGGGGTAAAGCGTGTTTACGGCTCAGTCTGTTCTGCTTTGAAGTAAGCAGGGATGGCCAGGAAGAAAGCAAGGTACCTATGTTCCATCTAGGCCTTGGCATCTTCACTTTATGCTTGATGGTTCTCCTCAATATCTTCATGTGTTCTGGCAATGCCGGTTTACACAGCAGAGTACCTCAACCGACGTGTATGATAATAATACCTGCACCAACCCCAAGCCTAGGGCAGTCATGCAACTTATCCGTTAGTTATGTTATTTACAGGTATAAAAGTAACGTTAATGACGGCAACACAGTTGCATATATGGTAGCCAGGAAGAAACAAAATCACCAACAGAAAAACAAATGAGAATATTCGCTTATCAAAAAGATATTTAGCTTCGATAAAAAAGTGACGAGTTTATTCCATTGAATACCTGAAATATAATTGCAGTAAGATAATATTTTCCTGAATCATGCCACGGTTTTTATGCACATATCTGTCCGCACGATTCGCAACTTGTTTTGCTTTAGCATAATAACTGTCGGAAATATCCAATCTCGCTTTAACTTCCAATATAGTCAAGTTCTCCGAACCTTAGGAGGCCTTGATGACCACAGACCATTCTGAAAATAGAAATAAGGATAAAAATTAGATCGACATAACACCCTGACGCGCAACTTACATCGAACATGAGTATTGCGTTTGATTATGTATTAACTTATTGAATGCATGACCCTATTTTGTAGTGCAGAGCGGTGAATAATGCAGCATAAAATAAATTTGCATAAAAATCGTCGGCGAGAATTAAGGTGATGATCCTGTGCCCTTTTTACTGTCATTTCTGGCATAATAACGCCAGGGTTTTACCCCTTGCACGCCGTACAGCGAGGAGAAGCGTATGCAGGCACAGGATCGGGCACACATCGAACAGTTTCTTGAAGCTATGTGGCTGGAACGAAACCTGTCTGATAACACGCTGACCTCTTACCGGCGAGATTTAACCGCACTGGCCGATTGGTTGGCGCATGCTGATAGTGATTTATTGCAGGTGCAGACGCTTGATCTGAAAGCTTATCTTACCGAACGCATGGAAGGGGGATACAAAGCGACCAGTTTGACGCGTTTGCTGAGTACCATGCGTCGTTTTTCAGTATTTATACCGGGGAAAATGACGCAGTGAACGACTCCAGCGCGGTATTGTCTTCTCCCAAATTGCCCCAGCGCTTGCCAAAAGATCTCAGCGAAGCGCAGGTGAGTGCGTTGTTGCAAGCGCCCTGTGTGGATGAACCGCTTGAGCTGCGTGATAAAGCCATGCTTGAGGTGCTTTATGCCACCGAGCTACGCGTCTCGGAACTTGTTGGGGCTGACCATTGCAGATGTTAGTTTACGCCATGGTGTCGTGAGGGTGATTGGTAAAGGCAATAAAGAACGACTGGTACTGCTAGGGGAAGAGGCTATTTATTGTCTGGAGCGCTACCTCGAGCACGGCAGGCCCTGACTGTTGAACGAACAAACGCTTGATGTGCTGTTCCCAAGTCCCAGAGCACAGCAGATGGCGCGCCAAACCTTTTGGAACCGTATCAAACACTATGCCGTGTGTGCTGGCATCCATTGATAGTGAGAAGCTTTTACCGCATGTTTTACGCCATGCATTCTCTATGCACTTACTGAACCACGGATTGATTTTCGTGTCATACAGATGTTGTTGGGGCATAGCGATCTTTCAAAAACGCAAATTTATACGCACGTTGGCACTGAAATGCTGAAGCAGTTGCATCAACAGCATCATACGCGCGCCTGACATTGCAGGCGACATAAGGGCCAGACGGCTGAACACGCCCTCTACAGGCGAATACACCATGAACGGAACTAAATACGATGAAAAGGGCTAATGGCGCTTTATTTACTACTCGCGACAACGAGTAGCGTAGTACACGCTGACAACGCAGCGATTAAACAGACACTGACCAAACTGGGCATTAAAAATATGGAGATCCAGCCTGCGCCTGTCGCTGGCCCCTTAAAATGGTTCTGATGGAAAGTGGTTGTACTCTATACGTAACTGAAGATGGTAAACATTTGCTGCAGGGCCGCTTTACGCCGTGAAAGGCGGCACGCCGGTGAACGTGACCAACCAGATCCTGAAAAGAAAACTGGATGCTTTGCAGGATTAAATGATCGTCTACAAAGCGGCGGAGGAAAACATGTGATTACTGTTTTCACCGATATTGCCTGCGGTTACTTGCCACAAACTTCATGAGCAGATGAAAGACTGTAACGATCTGGGTATTACCATCCTTATCTGGCTTTCCCGCGTCAGGGGTTGACTTTGCCAACGGGAAAGTCATGCATATCTGGTGCACTGCCAACCGTAACAAGGCGTATGACGTCGCGTCGCGCGGTGAGGCTATCTCCCCGGCAGCCTTCAAGAGCGATATCGGTGCACATTACGAGCTGGATATCCAGTTTGGTGTGCAAGGCACACCATCGATCGTGCTGGATAACGGCCCCGTGGCTCCGGGTTATCAGGCACAGAAATAGATGTTAGCTATGCTGAACGCTCATCAAGCTGCGGCCAAAACCGGGCACATAAATTGTCACCAAGGTTTCCCCATTAAAATGATAACGTGTAATGTACGCCGTCACGCAGTGGAATTAAAAATACAGTGGAATTAAAAACCATACTCCGCCGGCGTCCGCTGGCGGAAGGCAGTGGGCTTCCCGCAACACTTCCTCCGTTACTACGCCGTCTGTACGCGCAGCGCGGCGTCACCGAGGGTCAGGAATTGGATCGCAGTCTGCGCCGCCTGTTCGATTATCGCCTGCTCGATGGTATTGACGATGCAGTGGTGTTGCTGCAACAGGCTCTGGCAGGACAACGGCGCATCGTCGTCGTCGGTGATTTTGACGCCGATGGCGCGACCAGTACCGCGCTTACCGTGCTGGCACTGCGCAGCATGGGCGATAGCCAGGTGGCCTATCTGGTGCCGAACCGTTTTGAAGATGGCTATGGCCTGAGCCCGGAAGTAGTGGTGCAGGCCGAGAAGCTGGGCGCAGAGCTGATCCTGACAGTGGATAACGGTATTTCATCCCATGCCGGTGTGGATGATGCGCACCAGCGTGGTATTCAGGTGTTGGTGACTGATCATCACATGCCGGGGGAAACGTTGCCCGCTGCTGATGCGATAATTAATCCCAATCTGCACGACTGTGCCTTTCCTTCTAAATCACTGGCCGGCGTCGGCGTGGCATTTTACCTGATGATGGCGCTGTTTGTGCGTCTGCGAGACAGCGGCTGGTTTAACCAAAAAGGGTTAGCGGAACCAAAACTGGCGGAACTGCTCGATTTGGTGGCTCTAGGCACAGTGGCCGATGTGGTGCCACTCGATGCCAACAACCGTATTCTGGTATCGCAGGGGCTGAATCGCATTCGTTCCGGTAAATGTCGCCCTGGCATTCGCGCCTTGTTGGAAATCGCTAACCGCGATGCCAGCCAACTAGTAGCTAGCGATCTGGGCTTTGCGATTGGGCCACGCTTGAATGCGGCAGGGCGTTTGGATGATATGTCGATTGGCGTAGCGCTGCTGTTATGCGATGACATCGTCGAAGCGCGGATGCAGGCTAGCGATCTGGATGCGCTCAATCTGGCGCGGCGTGAAATCGAGCAAGAGATGCAGGCGGAAGCCATACAACTGTGCGAAAAGTTGGAACACGGCCTTGAACAACTGCCGCTGGGATTGGCGATTTATCATCCCAAATGGCATCAGGGCGTGGTCGGTATTTTGGCATCACGACTTAAAGAGCGTTTTCATCGACCGGTGATTGCGTTCGCACCGGCGGAAGATGGCGTACTCAAGGGGTCTGGCCGTTCAATTCCTGTTTTACACTTACGCGATGCGCTGGAGCGCCTGGATACCCGCTATCCTGGGCTGATGGTTAAGTTTGGCGGTCACGCAATGGCGGTTGGACTATCGCTGAAAGAGCATCAGTTCGATACTTTCCGTGAGCGCTTTGGTGAGCTGGTCGGCGAGTGGCTGGATGAATCACACCTGGAAGGGGTTATCTGGTCGGACGGTGAACTGATACAAACCGAACTGAATCTTGTGGTGGCAGAGATGCTGCGCGATGCCGGGCCGTGGGGACAAGCGTTTCCTGAACCCACGTTTGACGGGCGTTTTCGTATCTTGCAACAGAAACTATTGAAAGAGCGCCACCTGAAGCTGATATTGGAGCCGGTTAACGGCGGGCCTCTGCTGGACGGTATCGCATTTAATGTGGATACCCGTTTCTGGCCCGACAGCAACATTCGTGAGGCGGAACTGGCCTACCGCCTTGAGGTTAACGAATTTCGCGGTAAATGCAGCGTGCAATTGTTGATACAGCATTTATGGCCAGTGTAGCAGTCATCGCTCGTATGGGTAAAATTGCGCCAGACTGCTGTAAACCTGGCGTATATTCCATTAGAATTGTTCGCTTATATCCATTTTTTCTCCGTCGTTTGACGGCTAACGTAAGCCGCTAATCATGTTTGAAATTAATCCGGTAAAAAACCGCATTCAGGACCTGTCTGACCGGACAGCTGTTCTGAGGGGTATCTTTGACTACGATGCCAAGAAAGAACGCCTGAAAGAAGTAAACGCCGAGCTGGAACAGCCCAACGTATGGAATGAACCCGAGCGAGCACAAGCTCTGGGCAAAGAACGCTCCTCACTGGAAGTGATCGTCGATACTATCGATCAGATGACAGAGGGACTAGAAGACGTTTCCGACCTGCTTGAACTGGCGGTGGAAGAGGACGACGAAAAGACGTTCAACGACACCATTACTGATGTAGATGCGCTGGAAGCTAAACTGGCACAGTTTGAGTTCCGCCGCATGTTCTCCGGTGAATACGACAGCGCCGACTGCTACCTCGATATTCAATCCGGCTCCGGCGGTACGGAAGCGCAAGACTGGACTAGCATGCTGCTGCGCATGTACCTGCGCTGGGCCGAGAGCAAAGGCTTCAAGACCGAAGTGATTGAAGAGTCTGGAGGGGAAGTTGCGGGTCTTAAATCGGCCACCATCAAGATTATTGGTGACTACGCGTTTGGTTGGCTGCGCACCGAGACGGGCGTACACCGTTTAGTGCGCAAGAGTCCCTTTGACTCCGCTGGTCGCCGCCATACTTCATTCAGTTCCGCGTTTGTCTATCCGGAAGTAGATGACGATATTGATATCGAAATAAACCCAGCAGATCTGCGTATTGACGTATATCGCGCCTCCGGTGCCGGTGGACAGCACGTTAACCGTACCGAATCTGCGGTGCGTATTACCCATATACCGACCAACATTGTTACCCAGTGTCAGAACGACCGTTCCCAGCACAAGAACAAAGATCAGGCGATGAAACAGCTAAAAGCGAAGCTGTACGAGTTTGAGATGAAAAAGAAAAACGCTGATAAGCAGGCGCTGGAAGATAAGAAGTCCGATATCGGCTGGGGCAGCCAGATTCGCTCCTACGTACTGGATGATTCCCGAATCAAAGACCTGCGCACTGGGGTGGAAACGCGTAATACCCAGGCTGTGCTGGCTGGCGATTTGGACCGATTTATTGAAGCAAGTTTAAAAGCGGGGTTATAACAAGTCACATGGTTGAGTCACAATCACAGGGTGTCGATCAGGCGCTGGTTCTGAGCAACGAATTGAAAGCTCGCCGCGAAAAGCTCTCGACGTTGCGTGAACACGGTATCGCCTTTCCTAATGATATCCGCCGTAATTCCACTTCTGATGCGCTGTACGCGGCTTACGACGATAAAAAAAACGAAGAGCTGGAATCGCTGGGCGTTGAAGTGGTCGTGGCGGGTCGTATGATGACGCGCCGCATCATGGGTAAAGCCTCGTTCGTGACGTTACAGGATGTGGGTGGCCGCATTCAGCTTTACGTGGCACGTAACAATCTGGCTGAAGGCATTTACAATGAACAGTTTAAAAAATGGGATCTGGGCGATATTCTGGGCGCGCGTGGCAAGGTGTTTAAAACCAAGACCGGTGAGCTTTCCATCCATTGTACTGAACTGTATTTGCTGACTAAGGCGCTTCGCCCGCTGCCGGACAAATTCCACGGTTTGGCGGATAAGGAAACCCGTTATCGCCAACGATATCTGGATCTGATCACCAACGACGAATCGCGCAATACCTTCCGCGTGCGTTCGCAGATCATGTCTGGTATCCGCCATTTCATGGCGGAGCGCGGTTTTATGGAAGTTGAAACCCCGATGATGCAGGTGATCCCCGGTGGTGCTTCCGCGCGTCCTTTTGTGACTCACCATAATGCGCTGAATATTGACATGTATCTGCGTATTGCGCCGGAACTGTACCTGAAGCGTCTGGTAGTTGGTGGTTTTGAACGGGTGTTCGAAATCAACCGTAACTTCCGTAATGAAGGGATTTCGCCGCGTCATAACCCGGAATTCACCATGATGGAACTTTATATGGCCTATGCCGATTATAAAGATCTCATCGAGTTGACTGAGAGCCTGTTCTGTACCCTGACTCAAGACGTGCTGGGTAGCACCACAGTGCCTTACGGCGATCAAACATTTGATTTTTGTAAACCATTTGAGAAGCTGACTATGCGCGAGGCGATCTGCAAATATCGTCCTGAAACCAACGTAACGGATCTGGACGATTTCGATAAAGCGTTTTCTATTGCAATCTCTCTCGGGATTAAGATCGAAAAAGGCTGGGGTCTGGGTCGTATCGTGACCGAGATCTTCGCAGAAACCGCAGAAGCGAATCTTATCCAACCGACCTTTATCACCGAATATCCGGCGGAAGTTTCACCGTTGGCGCGTCGTAATGATGAAAACCCGGAAATCACCGATCGTTTCGAATTCTTCATCGGTGGATGTGAAATTGGTAACGGTTTCTCCGAGTTGAACGACGCAGAAGATCAGGCAGAGCGCTTTGCCGATCAGGTACGCGCCAAAGATTCTGGCGACGATGAAGCCATGTTCTACGACGAAGACTACGTCACCGCGCTGGAGCACGGTCTGCCGCCAACCGCAGGCCTGGGCATTGGTATCGACCGTATGGTGATGCTGTTTACCAACAGCCATACCATTCGTGATGTAATCTTGTTTCCGGCGATGCGTCCTCAGGAGTAAGGCATAGTGGGTAGTAAACTCTCCTTGTCATCCTCGGCGTAGGGCGGGGACTTTTACAGGCGATACACGTTTAGCCTATAAAGAGATTTCCACATGCGCGGGAATGACAGTGAGCGTAGGAATGACGTAAGAGCGAGCATAACGTGGTAACCGCAGGAAGTGGCTCCATGATCACCTATCGTGATGGCTGGTTTGAATTGGCGTTGTTAGAAAATACCGGTGGATTTATTTCCCCGCCATACCCATGATGAATATGTGATTAGCGCCAATCTCAACGGAGTAGAGTATGTCTGGCTGGATGGTAACACTTTTGACGTCGATCCCCAGATGGTGGTCACCTACCCAATATGGTGACCACCTACAATCCGCATCAGCTACAAAGCGGTGATAACAGCGATGATCGCTGGCAATGTGCCTCGCTCTACCTACACCCGGCGTTTTTGAGCATTTCTTTGGTCGTGCATTTCGGTTTGATCAGGGCCGTGCAACATGCTCCTGTTCTGGTGCAACAGTTGAAACTATTGGAAAGCCCAGCGATGAGCAGGCCGATGTCGCGATGTATCAGTAGCGACTGGTGCTGCTATTGGCAGCATTGATGGACAATGATATGGGCAGCCCTGTGCCGTTAAAGATAGTCAGCGAAGGGCAGCAAGGTAAAATGCATCAAGGCGCGCTTGCTCGATTGCCTCGCAGAACCATCCAATCTGGATGCATTTTCACGCGCGATGAACACATCACCGTGGCACATCTGGTGCGCAGCTTTCATCAGAAAGCCGGTATTTTGCCATTGCCCTGTCTGATGCACCGCCGTATTAGCAAAGTGCGTGAGCTGCTACATCAGGGCATGAGTATCAGTGAGGTTGCCCTTAGTCTTGACTTTGCCGATCAGGCGCACTTCACCAAAACCTTCAACCGTTTTAACGCCATGACACCGGGGTGTTTCAGTGTGTCAATTTCTGACAATACGTCCTTGCTGTAGACCCCGTAAACTTTCGCTTATTGTTGATGTCTGCGGAGCTGTGACGGTTATGTTGTTAGTGGTGCTTAATGACATTTTGCTTTCCCTCTCGCTGTGCCTGGATTTGGGGATGGTGAATACGGCGATCATTAACCGGGGTAATACATACTTGACGGGCCGCGCGCCGCGTTTATGATTGGCTTTGGTTCCTGTTTTTAGCGATCTAGTTTATGCGGCATTTTCTACGTTTGGTTTAGCGGTTATCTTTACCGCACTGCCGGTACGTTGGCGCTATGGAATTGGTGGCGGTGCCATTCTGCTGTGGATAACGTGGAACATGGCGCGCATGGCCTTGGTGTGACTATCAGACGCAACGATTAGCGCCTGTGGATGCGGATTTTGACCTTACAGCAGTAACAAAACGGTTTTGCGGCTACGACTTTCTGAGCGGAACGGGGATGGCGCTGGCATCACCGAACGCACTGCTGTGGTTTGCAGTGATTGGCGGCTTAATTATCGCACAGTCAACGAACGACTCAACGCTGATGCTTGAGCGTATTTCTCAGTAGCTTCTTTATCGGTGGGTTACTATGAACGCTGTTCCTGGCAGGAATGATTAAGTTTGGCTGATAAATAGACGCTACAAGGGCGGTTGACCTTTTACTGCTATCTCATTTCGGCATTGGTGTTTGCCTATTTTCTGTGCAAGTTATCCATCACGGTTACCAAACGCTACTGATGATCCCGCTGACTCTAGCTGACTGATTGCTAAATCAGCTACCATTTTCGCCGGGTTTTGCTTGCCCAGCAAGCGGATAGCACTATAATGCCTAACACACACCTGATGCGAGTTGTAGTTCAATGATAGAACGAGAGCTTCCCAAGCCCCCTCTATACGAGGGTTCGATTCCCTTCACTCGCTCCGAACTTACTTCTCACTCCATATACCACAAGCCTGCTCATTCATTCAATAACCTACATACATCATCAAACGTAATACTCACGTTTGATGTAAGTACCGATAAGCCTATCGTGCATTTCGGATTACGATTGAGGCGTTTCAATCGGTTGCACAGCGTGCAGATTTTTACGCTCAATACGCTGT
>JBPETC010000038.1:0-16852 GCA_051710325.1 Symbiopectobacterium sp. | reverse complement strand
AGCCGGGGCCTTCTGTTTTGATTCGGACACCGATGGGTCAATGCATTTAAAATAGCAGAGGAATGAAATGAATCACATAGGCCAGCATAGGTGTGTACGCCCTTTGCAGGACTAGATAGCAGCACACTTATTTGAACGCTGTGCAAGTCGTGATGTCTCGATGAAGCACGAAGCAACCCTGCACTTTCAGCAACTAGTGGCCGACTTGGAAGGCAAAACGCTGGGTACGGTAATTACCAGCTGCGTGCGCTGATTTAAGCTGCGATGTTTTCAATACAAATATAAAAAACCCATTCGAAGAGGGGTTTTTGTGCCTGGATGGTGTATTTACTCAAATGCGGCGGATTTTGCTGCTGCGGTCGCCGTGGTTGACGGCAGAGTGACCATCCGCGCTGCCTTTACCGGCAAACTCGGTGGTCAGGCGTACCCAATCCCTGTGGCGCGGAGCTTCTGCCTCGTAGGCTGGCGCAAGCGCTTTGGTCATCGGGGCAGAGGTAGAGTGCTGTTGTTTAGTCGTGCTGAGTAACGGTTGTGCCGTACGAATCGTGGTCGAAACAGAAGGCTTGGCAACCGCAGTTGCGGTTTCTTCTGTTGCCTGTGCGACCTCTGCTACTGCGGCGTGTTCCTCAACGGCTTTAACTGGCACCTGCTCAATGCTTGCTGCGGGTGCCGTTTGTGTTTCCATCGGCTGTTCCTCGACAACTGTGCTTTGCTCTGAGGCAGTTTCCGCGATAGCGATAGGCTCAGTTACCTCTGCATCGGCAATCTCAACGGGTGCTATTGCTACCACCATCTTATGGGTTACGGCCTGTTCAACGGTAACAGGTGCTTCGACCGCGTCTTGCGTGTTATTTTCAGATGCAACCGGCGCAGTACTAACCGTATCGTCTACGAGTGGTGCGATGACAATGTCCGTTGCAGGTGTAGTAACAGGCGGTGCTTGCTCCTCAGGTGCAGCAATGGTTGGTAGTGTCGCAATGGCTGCTTCGACAGCTGACGCTGGCTCAGTCGACTGTTCGTCATTTTGTGCCAATGCAGTCACCGGATAGCGGACCCACACTTTACCAGACGCCATTTCTAGCGAAGCAGAAGCTTGTGCCAAGAGCATCGGCGATTGTGTCGGATAACGCCGCTCATCACGATAGTGATGACGACGTTGACTATTCACGCGCAGATGACGTGGTGAACGGCGCGAGCGGCGTGGCATATTGGTATCATTACCCGTCTCAACCTGCTCGGCGTTAGCTTCGGTCTCTGTAGACGCGTTTATCACGGCATCCGTCAACAGTGGTAACATATGTTCTGTTACCGGTGCAGGGGATGTTGATGCTTCAACCTGGCTTTCAGCGTGTGCTGCGCCACCGTCAATGATACGCACTTTCTGTGTTAATTGGCGACGCTGACGGCGCGGCATTACCGGCGGACGACGTTGACGATCTGCACATTGTTCACGGCTTTGCTGATCGTCATCGTCACGCGGCACTTTTTCTACCGCTTCTTCAACAGGGGCGGAAGATTCTGTCACTGCTAGCGCATTCTGATATTTATTGCGATGGTTCTCATCCCGTGATTCGTAGTTACCGTCACGGCCATCACGTTGATTACGATCGCGACGGTTGCCCGATTCTTGACGACGGCTGGAACGACGCTCTTGCCGCTGCTCCGTCGAGGCGGTTTCTTGCGTCTTTGTGCTTTCCGGTTGGTTTTCCACGCTGGCAAACATGTTTTTCAACGCGCCGAACAGACGGCCAAATATCCCAGGCTTTGCAGGCGCAAAGGCTTGATCTGGCGCTGTTTTTTCCGCAGGCTTCGGTGTGATGACCGGCGATTCAGGCAGGTCAGGCATGGTGAACGTGGCTAAGGCCGGTTGCTCAGAAATCTTGCGCTCCAGAGATTGCTCTTCCTGAACCTGCTGTGCTTCTGCGTCAAGACGCTGCGGCAGCAGATAACTGAGCGTGCTCTTTCCTTCACCCTTACGCACACGGAGAACGTGGTAGTGCGGCGTTTGCATGCCGTCGTATGGCACGATAACGGCGCGAACGCCACACTGACGTTTCTCAATAGCATTCACAGCTTCTCGTTTTTCGTTCAGCAGATAAGATGCTATAGGTACCGGTACGATAGCGTGAACTTCCCGAGTGTTTTCTTTCAGCGCTTCTTCTTCAATCAAACGCAAGATAGAAAGCGACAGGGATTCGTTATCACGAATAGTGCCAGTCCCGCTACAACGCGGACAGACGTGATGGCTGGATTCACCGAGCGAAGGGCTTAACCGTTGGCGGGACATTTCAAGCAGGCCGAAGCGAGAGATGCGACCAATCTGAACACGGGCGCGATCCTGACGAACGGCATCGCGCAGGCGGTTTTCCACTTCGCGCTGGTGGCGAACCGGGGTCATGTCGATAAAGTCGATAACAATCAAGCCACCGAGGTCACGCAGACGCAATTGGCGGGCGATTTCATCAGCCGCTTCGAGATTGGTGTTGAAAGCGGTTTCTTCGATATCACCGCCGCGTGTTGAGCGGGCTGAGTTGATATCGATCGCCGTCAACGCTTCCGTGGTATCGATGACAATTGAACCGCCAGAAGGTAAGTGCACTTCACGCTGGAAGGCGGATTCAATCTGCGATTCGATCTGATAGTGACTGAACAACGGAATTTCGCCACTGTACAATTTGATTTTGCTGCTGAAATCCGGACGACCCAACGCAGAAATATGCTCTTTGGCAAGGTCGAGGATTTTCGGGTTATCTATAAGAATTTCACCGATATCCGGGCGCAGATAGTCGCGGAATGCACGAACGATAACATCGCTTTCCTGATGAATCATGAAAGGGGCAGAGCGACCTTCCGCCGCTTTTTTGATGGCGTCCCAGTGTTTCAGACGAAACGCCAGATCCCACTGGAGCGCATCGGCAGATTTGCCGACACCTGCGGTACGCACGATAAGCCCCATGCCATCAGGCAGTTCGAGCGAGCTCAGTGCTTCTTTCAGTTCGGTGCGATCGTCGCCTTCAATGCGACGAGAAATACCACCCGCGCGCGGGTTGTTCGGCATCAACACCAGATAGCTTCCCGCTAGGCTGATAAAGGTGGTTAGCGCTGCGCCCTTGTTGCTACGCTCTTCTTTATCAACCTGAACAATAAGTTCCTGTCCTTCGCGCAACACGTCTTTGATGTTGGGACGACCGTTGGAGGCATAGTTACTTGGGAAGTATTCCCGAGCAATCTCTTTTAACGGAAGGAAACCGTGTCTTTCTGGACCGTAATAGACAAAGGCAGCTTCAAGACTAGGTTCGATGCGGGTGATTTTTCCTTTGTAAATATTAGCTTTTTTCTGCTCATGGCCTGGGCTTTCAATATCCAGATCGTAGAGCCGTTGACCATCAACCAAAGCAACACGCAACTCTTCTTGCTGAGTCGCGTTAATTAACATTCTTTTCATCTTAACTTACTCGTTATTTTTACTTGCATCATTGATATAGCTACGGAGAAAGATGCTGAATGACCGGGTTCACCGATGGCCTTGTGGCTTATCGCAGAGACGTCAACCTCCCGGTTGTCGCCTGCATAGAGGCGCATATTTCGGTAGCCTGTATTTCTTGATGAAAACAGTATATTTATTGAGGGAACAGCTTCTGAAAAAGGGTCACCAGATCTGATTCCATTTACCGGTCAAGCTGCCATTCGCAGCCCGCTAACCGCTTGATTATGCATTACGTCTTATGCCATTGCTGCGCTTATGCGTTATCAGGAAAATTTACCTATTTTGCCCTTTCCACTGTTTCAGGAAGATAGGCGGGCAAAACTATAGTATTATTCCATTGCTGGTACTGTTATAGCAAGGTAACTTTACGGATGTATAATAAGAATTGTTGTCCTGATTTTTATCAAATGAGCGAGCAGTATGACTAAAGTCCGCGCGTTCGATAGCAATAAGTTGGCCCAATATCTCGGTAACAGCCCATTAAGTACTTGACAGACAGGTAAGCACATAAAAAGGAGTGGCGCTATCTGCACGGGCTATTTAGAGTCGCGCATCATGAAAACAGAGAATCCATCAGTACAATTTATCGCAGTTTCTGCCGATGAAGCAGGACAGCGTATCGACAACTTTTTGCTGGCGCGGCTTAAAGGCGTGCCGAAAAATATGATTTACCGCATCTTGCGTAAAGGCGAGGTGCGCGTGAACAAAAAACGTACCAAGCCGGAATATAAGCTACTGGATGGCGATGTGGTGCGTGTTCCTCCCGTGCGCGTAGCGGAACGCGATGAACCAGCGGTGTCAGCCAGTCTCGATAAGGTGGCTTCGTTAGCCGATTGCATTCTGTATGAAGATGACAGCTTGATCGTGCTCAATAAACCCTCGGGAATAGCGGTACACGGCGGCAGCGGGCTGAGCTTCGGTGTTATCGAAGGGCTTCGCGCGCTAAGGCCTGAAGCGCGCTTTCTGGAATTAGTGCATCGGCTTGATCGCGATACGTCTGGCGTATTGTTGGTAGCAAAAAAACGTTCAGCGCTACGTGCGCTGCATGCGCAACTTCGGCTTAAGGGCATGCAAAAAAATTATCTAGCGCTGGTACGCGGTCAGTGGCAATCCCATTGCAAAGTGGTGCAGGCACCGTTGTTAAAGAATATTTTGCAAAGCGGCGAGCGCATGGTGCGTGTCAGTAACGAAGGGAAACCCTCAGAAACCCGTTTCAAGGTGGAAGAGCGCTTTAAGCAGGCGACGCTGGTGCGAACCACTCCAGTGACAGGGCGCACCCATCAGATCCGCGTACATACGCTGCACGCAGGCCATCCCATCGCGTTTGACGATCGCTATGGCGACAAAGAATTTAACCGGAAACTGGCTGCCACCGGACTGTTGCGTTTGTTCTTGCATGCTCAGTCGTTAAGCTTTGAGCATCCCGCCACAGGTGAGATGATGCGTGTCGAAGCACCGCTTGATGGGGCATTACGCCACTGCTTACAAGTGTTGCAGCAGCAGAAATAGCATTAGTGATTTTTGGTAACCTAGCTAAAACAGTAAATTACTCCATCAATCGTCATCCCCGCGAAGGCGGGAATCTCGTGCAGAAGAAACGCGTTTATTCTCATAGGGATTCCCGGCTTTCGCCGAGGATGACAAGAGTGGAGCGAGGATTAGGATAACGAGAGGGACTGTGACGCGGTGCGTGCTGGTTACCCTAATCCGGGTCAGTGTTAACGGGTTGATGCCCCTCATGGCGCATCATCTCGCACAGCGCAATGAGCGGTAGGCCAACCAAGGTGTTCGGGCCGCGTCCGGAAAGTTTATCAAACAGGGCAATCCCTAATCCTTTACTTTTGAAACTGCCTGCACAGTGGCACAGCTGCTCTCGCGCCAGATAGGGCCGCAATGCCTTCCTCACTCAGCGCACGAAAATGCACGTCAAAAGTGCTCGAACTGCGATTGCAACGCACTACTGGCACTTTTGAGTAGCGCCAAACCGGTATAAAAAGGTGACGCGATTACCGCTGGCCTGATACAACTGCTGCGCTGCATTTTCCGCAATCAGCGGTTTTTCTGTAATGACCTCGTTAAGTACGCAGACCTGGTCGCCACCGATAATTAGGTGCGCAGGATAGAGAAGTAGCCAGGGGGCTTGCGTTTTTCCCCGTGCTAATCGCTCAACCAGCGCGACGGCGCTTTCTTGCGGACGTGGAGTTTCATCGATATCAGGATTGACACACTGAAAAGGCAGTCATAGCTTGGTGAGCAGGCTTTTACGGCAAGGAGAAGTAGAGGCAAGCACAATCTGAGACATAATTTTTACGATAAATCGTAGCGTAATCAAAAAAAAGCATTTTACACTGTGCGCCGCTGAGAAAACGAATATGGGCGATCGCGAATCTTGATAAAATACTAAGACAACGCCGCCTTTTCCTTTGATTATAAGCCGTTACGAAGTTAATATGCGCGCCCAATGCAAAAGTTAAAATTACCCATGACCCCGGATGGCGGTTCGCACGTCTCAAAACATTTTTGACTATGTTGGTGTCTTCACAGTTGAATAAGTTGCACGCGTGGCCGAGTCTGTGGTCACTGTGGATAGTAATGATCTCTTTATCGTTTAATATCGATAATCAGCGCCTGGTAGTGATTATCGGCAGTGCACACGAGCAGGCAGAGGCTATCCGGAAACGTATGAGCCAATCGATGTTGATGATTTTGGCGAGGTCGATTTATTGGCGATGGTTGAAGATAAAATTATTCTCGTATTGCCAATCGCTCTGGTACATGATTCTGAACACTGTGAAGTGTCCAAAGCGGACATAGTGTTCGGTAAACTGCCTTGAAGAGGTGGAGAAACCGAACCCGTTTGCTGTATTAGCCAGTTTAAAGCGTAATTAATTAAGGAGTAAGGGCCATGGCCGTACAACAGAACAAACCTAGCCGTTCCAAACGTAGTATGCGTCGTGCTCACGATGCGCTGACCACCCCTTCTATTTCCGTAGACAAAGTTTCTGGCGAAACTCATCTGCGTCACCACATCACTGCGGATGGCTACTACCGCGGTCGCAAGGTTATTGCCAAATAATTCTCGTGAATTATTAGCAAGGCAATACCTTGATCTTGACACGCCTCACACTGGCGTTAGATGCAATGGGTGGGGACGTCGGTCCCTGCGTAACGGTGCCTGCGGCATTGCAGGCACTGGCTTCTAATCCGGGTCTTTACTTGTTATTGGTCGGCAATCCCGCTGCGCTTCATTCATTACTTGCCAAAGTCGATTCTGCTTTACTATCCCGGTTGGAAATTGTATCAGCTGAATCGGTTATTGCGAGTCATGCGCGTCCGTCGCAGGCGATCCTTGCCAGTCGTGGTACATCGATGCGCATTTCGCTCGAACTGATTAAAACGGATAGGGCACAGGCGTGCGTGAGTGCAGGAAATACTGGTACCCTCAATGGGGGACTGGCGAAACTGCTGCTCAAACCGTTGGAAGGTATCAATCGTCCTGCTTTGTTGACGGTGTTGCCGCATCAGCAGCAGGGAAAAACGGTGGTGCTGAATTTGGGTGCCAATGTCGAGTGTGACAGCACGCAATTGGTACAGTTTGCCGTGATGGGTTCAGTTATGGCTGAAGAGGTGCTGTCGCTGCACAATCCGCGCGCGTTCCCCTGCTGAACATCGGTGAAGAAGAGATCAAAAGCCTGGCCACAATTCGCGATGCGGCTGTGCAGCTAAAGAATACGCCCTCGATTAACTATATTGGTTATCTTGAAGGCAATGAGCTACTGACGGGCAAAACCGACGTGATGGTCTATGACGCCTTTGTGGGTAATGTCACATTGAAGACGATAGAAGGCATGGTAAGGATGTCCCTGTCTCTGCTCAAATTGTCGTCGATGGATGTCGGATGTAAAGCGAAGCAAGCGTGGTGGCTCACGTTGATCAGACGTTTTATCCAAACGCGATTGGCGAAACGGTTCGGTCATCTCAATCCTGATCAATATAATGGCGCATATCTGTTAGGTAGGGCTGCGAGGCACCGTGATAAAAAGCCATGGTGAGGCAAACCGACGGGCATTTGCCATCACTATCGAACAGGCAATGCAGAGGCGGTGCAGCGGGCAACTTCCCGACAGGATTGCGGCGCGCCTGAAAACTGTATCACCCAAGAGTGACTGAGCGTACATGTATACTAAAATAATCGGAACGGGTAGCTTTTTGCCTGAACAAATCAGGACGAACGCTGATTTAGAACAATTGGTCGACACTTCCAATGAGTGGATTGTTACGCGCACTGGTATCCGTGAGCGCCGCATTGCCGGTCCGGATGAAAACGTGTCAACCATGGGACATCAGGCATCGCTGAACGCGCTGGAGATGTCGGGCATCGATAAGAACAAGATTGGCTTGCTGATTGTTGCAACCACCTCCTCTACACACGCGTTTCCGAGTACTGCCTGCCAGATTCAGCAGATGTTGGAGATCCAAGATACTATCGCTTTTGACGTCGCCGCGGCTTGCGCAGGGTTTGCCTATGCGCTTAACATTGCTGATCAATACATTAAAAACGGCGCGGTAGATTATGCGTTGGTGATTGGTTCAGATACGCTGACGCGTACTCTAGATCCTGCCGATCGCGGTACCATTATTCTGTTCGGTGACGGTGCTGGCGCGGTAGTGTTGTGCCAGTCGGAACAACCCGGCATTCTGTCAACCCACCTGCATGCAGATGGCCGCTATGGCCAACTATTGGTACTATCTCATCAGGATCGTACGCATCAGGATCAACCGTCTTACCTGACCATGGCTGGTAACGAAGTTTTCAAAGTCGCCGTGACGGAACTGGCGCATATCGTTGAAGAAACGTTGCATACTGCACAACTCGATAAGAGCGAGTTGGACTGGTTGGTGCCGCATCAGGCTAATCTGCGCATCATCAGTGCCACGGCGAAGAAATTGGGTATGGGCATGGATAAGGTTGTGGTTACACTCGATCGTCACGGCAATACTTCGGCCGCTTCCGTACCTAGTGCGCTGGATGAAGCAGTGCGCGATGGACGGATAAAACCCGGTCAGTTGACCCTGTTGGAAGCCTTTGGCGGCGGATTCACTTGGGGTTCTGCGCTGGTTCGTTTTTGATCAAAAAGGACGTTTAATATGACGCAATTTGCAATGGTATTCCCGGGGCAAGGTTCCCAGACAGTCGGCATGCTGGCTGAGCTGGCAGCACAGTACTCGGTAGTACAAGACACCTTTTCTCAGGCTTCTGAGGTATTGGGTTACGACTTGTGGCAGCTCACTGCACAAGGCCCAGCGAAAGAACTAAATAAAACCTGGCAAACCCAACCAGCACTGCTGACGGCGTCGGTGGCGATTTGGCGGGTGTGGCAGCAGCAGAGCGGCAAACAGCCCGCGCTGATGGCCGGCCACAGTCTAGGTGAATATTCGGCGCAGGTGTGCGCCGGTGCTCTGGACTTTCAGGAAGCGGTGCGTCTGGTTGAGCTGCGCGGCAAACTGATGCAGGAAGCCGTGCCGGAAGGAACGGGTGCGATGTACGCCATCATTGGTCTGGATAACGATGCTATTGCGGCTGCCTGTGAAGCGTCTGCCGAGGGGCAAGTGGTTTCTCCTGTGAATTTCAACTCGCCGGGACAGGTGGTGATTGCGGGTAACAAAGAAGCCGTTGAGCGTGCCGGTGTAGCTTGCAAAGTTGCTGGGGCCAAGGGTGCGTTGCCGCTACCGGTGAGTGTACCTTCCCACTGCGCGTTGATGAAGTCTGCGGCAGAAAAACTGGCAGAGGAATTGAAAACAATTACAGTTACTACGCCAGCCATTCCTGTGGTTAACAATGTTGATGCGCGTAGCGAAACCGATCCTGCTGCCATCCGTGCGGCGTTGGTGAAACAGCTTTACAGCCCGGTGCGTTGGACCGAGTGTGTTTCCTACGTTGTGGCTCAAGGTGTTGAGAGCTTGCTGGAAGTGGGACCGGGCAAAGTATTGACCGGACTGACAAAACGTATTGTTGACACCCTGAGTGCAGTGGCGGTTAACGATCCGGTTTCACTGTCTGCGGCCTTGGAACAATAAAACGGAGAGTATTATGAGCTTTGAAGGAAAAATTGCCCTGGTAACAGGTGCAAGTCGCGGTATTGGCCGTGCGATAGCAGAAACGCTGGTGGCTCGCGGTGCCACCGTGATGGGAACCGCTACTAGCGAAAATGGCGCGCAAGCCATCAGCGAGTGGTTGGGTGCCAAAGGCAAAGGATATATGCTCAACGTCGCCGATCAGGCGTCCGTTGAAGCAGTATTGACAGCGATTCGTGCGGATTTTGCTGAAATCGACATTTTAGTCAATAACGCCGGCATTACGCGTGATAACCTGTTGATGAGAATGAAAGACGACGAGTGGCAAGATATCATCGACATCAATCTGACATCGGTATTTCGTCTGTCAAAAGCGGTGTTACGAGCCATGATGAAAAAACGCTTTTGCCGTATCGTCACCATCGGCTCCGTAGTGGGAACCATGGGGAATGGCGGACAAGCGAACTATGCGGCAGCGAAAGCGGGCTTGATCGGTTTTAGCAAGTCGCTGGCACGTGAAGTGGCCTCACGTGGCATTACTGTCAATGTGGTTGCGCCAGGTTTTATCGAAACCGATATGACGCGGGCATTGACAGAAGAACAACGTGCAGGCATTTTGAGCCAGGTTCCTGCGAACCGACTTGGGGACGCGAAAGAGATCGCCAGTGCTGTTGCTTTTTTGGCCTCCGATGAGGCTGGTTATATTACGGGTGAGACGTTGCATGTCAACGGAGGCATGTATATGATCTAAGCAGCTCGGAATTTTTTTGCTTTATTTGCTTTAGTTGCTTTACTTGCTGCGAAAACCGCAAAATAGCACAAAATCGTGATTAGACCAGCCGGGATTTTGTTGTACTTTTTCAATATTTTATACACTACGAAAACCATCGCGAAAGCGAGTTTTGATAGGAAATTTAAGAGTATGAGCACTATCGAAGAACGCGTTAAGAAAATCATCGTTGAACAGCTTGGTGTTAAACCGGAAGAGGTGGTTAACAATGCTTCCTTCGTTGATGACCTCGGCGCTGATTCTCTTGACACCGTTGAACTGGTAATGGCGCTGGAAGAAGAATTTGATACTGAAATTCCAGACGAAGAAGCAGAAAAAATCACAACTGTTCAGGCAGCCATTGATTTTATTCAGGCTAACCAGCAGTAAGCGAACATATATAGGCGGTCACTCGATCGCCTAAGTTTTCTTTGTCCCGCAGTATCATATTTCCCCTCCCTGGGAGGAAAAGCATGTCTAAACGGCGTGTAGTTGTGATCGGACTGGGCATATTAACTCCTTTCGGCAATACAGGAGAGTCCACCTATAGCACTCTTCTTGCCTGTCAGAGTGGCATCAGCCTGATCGACCATTGATACTACTACCTATGCAACACGGTATTTCTGCTGGCATTAATGCTATGCGTGATTCCGGTATTAAAGTGATGAAAGAAAACGCGACGCGTTTCGGTGATGAGATCGGTTCCGGCATTGGTGGCTTGTGGCTCATTGAAGAGCACTACAGTTCACTGGTGAAAGGCGGTCCGCGTAAAATCAGTCCGTTCCTTGTCCCTTCCACCATTGCTAACATGGTTGCAGGGCATCTGAGCATCATGTTCGGACTACGTGTGGTCCGAGTATTTCTATTGCAACAGCCTATACTTCTGGCGTGCATAATATCGGCCATGCAGCACGCATCATTGCTTACAACGATGCAGATATTATGCTGACTAGTGTAGTGTGGCGCGGGAAAGCCAGTACGCCTCTGAACATTGGTGGATTTAGAGTAAGCCCGTGCACTTTTCACGCGCAACAACAATCCTCAGGCGGCAAGCCGTCCTTGGAATAAAGTTCGTGACGGTTTTGTGCTGGGTGACAGTGCCGGGATCATGGTGCTGGAAGAGTATAAACATGCGAAGAAACGCGGCACGAAAATTTACGCCGAAATCGTTGGCTTCTGCATGAGCAGAGATGCCTATCACATGAGGTCACTCCAGGAAAATGGCGCCAGCGCTGTGTTGGCGATGCAAAATGCCTTGCACGATTCAGGTATTACCCCACCCCAGCCCAGATTGGGTATATCAATGCGCATGGCACCTCTACGCCAGCGGGTGATCTGGCGAAAACGAACGCAGTCAAATCTGTGTTTGGTGAACAGGCGAGCCGCGTAATGGTGAGCTCAAGCAAATCCATGACCGGCCACCTGTTAAGGGCTGCGGGTAACTGTGGAATCTATCTTCACGGCGCTGGCGTTGCGCGATCAGGCTGTCCCGACGACCATCAGTCTGGATAACCCGGATGAAGGTTGTGACCTGGATTTTGTACCGCATGAAGCACGTCAGGTTTTCGATATGGAATACACACTGTGTAACTCCTACGATTTTGATGGAACTAACGGTTCACTGGTGTTCCGCCGCGTGTAATGGCGCTTGCGATACCGTTAAAATCCCGGGAAACCGGTTTTTTGCCTATCACTCGCCATTGTGGTAGGACATAATTCAGAACGCGCCAATTTTCCGTCATGGGTTACTGGCACTCTGAACGCTACTCTGAACGCTACGTTGTTGCTGCTACTCTTGGAGTTGTTGGCGTCGGCGTTCATGAACCTGTTGAGTGAGGACAGCGTATGTTTTGGATAAATGGCCAGCCGCAAGAGCAGATAGCCGTTACCGATCGTGGCCTCCAGTATGGTGACGGGTGCTTCACCACAGCACGCGTGCTGGAAGGTAAGATCATGTGGTTGCCATTGCATATGGCGAGGTTACGTCAGGACACTGCGCGTTTGCATATTCCGTTTGCGGCATGGGATAGACTGCAAGCCGAAATGGAACGGGCGGCGCGAGGCGTGGAGCAAGGCGTAGTGAAAACCATCGTAACCCGTGGTAGTGGCGGACGAGGTTACAGCACGATGTCGTGTAGCGAACCAACTCGTATAGTCATGCAGATGGGTTATCCTGCTAAATACACCCAATGGCGCAGCCAGGGTATCACCCTTGGCATCAGTCCGGTCACGTTGGGGCGTAATCCGCGATTGGCGGGCATTAAGCACCTAAACCGACTGGAGCAGATCCTGGTACGCCAGGAGATGGAAGCGCAAGGTGTTGATGACGTGGTGGTGCTTGACACTGAGGGGTGTCTGGTGGAATGCTGTGTGGCTAATTTATTTTGGCGTAAGGGCCATCAGGTATTTACGCCGGATTTGTCACTCGCGGGTGTGAACGGTGTAGCACGTCAGCAGGTGATGACCCGCTTGGCCCAGTATCCTGATTATCAGCTACAGGTAGTGAGTGAACCTGTGACGACGCTTTCTGATGCTGATGAAGTGTTTGTTTGTAATGCGTTGGTGCCGGTGCTTCCAGTCAATCAAATTGATACCTGGTGTTATCACTCTAGAGCGTTGTACCAACTACTGAGTCATAACGGTTAATCGATGATTGAATGATGAAAAGAAAGAAAATGCTATTTTCCTGCTGGTGGTGATGGTATTTGCCTTGGCACTCGGTGCTGCGCAGATGATGCCGTTAACGGTGCTGTTTCAGTGGTTGCTGCGTTTGGAGCCTGGATTGCTTAAGTTCAAAGAAGGGACATACCGTTTTATGCCGGGCATGACGGTACGGGAGATGCTGGCGCTGCTGGCGAGCGGCAAAGAGGCGCAGTTCTCTATTCGTTTTGTCGAAGGATCGCGACTGCGTGACTGGTTGGAAACGTTGAAAACTGCACCTTACCTTGACGCACAGCGTGCAGGATAAAACGCCGCAAGAGATTGCAGCATTGCTGGACATTAAAGACTCAGAGAACCGGAAGGCTGGCTCTACCCTGATATTACTTCTACACCGCAGGCACGCGCGACAGCGATCTGCTGCTGCGTATGCATCATCGTGTACGTAATGTGGTGGACGGAGTATGGAAAAACCGCGAGGTGGATTTGCCCTATGCGTCTCCGGAGGAACTGCTGATTATGGTCTCTATAGTAGAAAAAGAGACGGCAGTTAAAGAGGAGCGCTCAGGGGTCGCGTCGGTGTTTGTAAATCGTCTACGCGCTGGTATGCGTCTGCAAACCGATCCTACCGTGTGATTTATAGTATGGGTGGAAGGATTATCGTGGTGTGATAACGCGTAGCGCGCTGGAGACCACCACGCCATATAATACCAATATGATTGCTGGGTTGCCGCCGACGCCAATTGCCATGCCGAGCCGAGCAGCACTTTACGCCGCCGCGTATCCAGCAAAAACAGATTATCTTTATTTTGTAGCGGACGGGAAGAGTGGGCACCGTTTCACGACCAACCTTGCCGATCATAACAATGCAGTGCGCGCTTACCGCTCAACGCAGAAGGACAGGGATGAACAGTAAATTTATCGTGATTGAAGGATTGGAAGGCGCAGGTAAAACCAGTGCGCAGAACACCGTATTAGCGACCTTGCGGACGCACGGCGTGCAGGATGTGGTTTTTACCCGAGAGCCGGGTGGTACGCCATTGGCCGAGCGACTACGTGACCTGATAAAACAGGGTGCCGACGACGAGAGAATCACGGATAAAGCTGAATTATTGATGCTTTATGCTGCGCGCGTACAGCTGGTGGAAAATGTCATCAAACCCGCCTTGGTGCGGGGTAACTGGGTCATTGGCGATCGCCACGATCTCTCCTCGCAGGCATATCAGGGCGTCGGGCGCGGTATGGATCAACAGCTCATGCAGTCACTGCGTGATACCATTCTGGGCCCATTTCGTCCCGATCTTACTTTGTACCTCGACATTCCGCCAGAGCAGGGGTTAGCGCGTGCACGCCAGTGCGGTGCACTCGATCGCATTGAGCAGGAATCATTGGATTTCTTCGCCCGTACCCGTGCACGTTATCAGGCGCTGGCTTCCACCGATGCCACCATCGTTACCATTGATGCCTCACAACCGTTGGATAAGGTGAGTGCGGATATTGAAGCCGCGCTGGTGCAATGGCTTGGTCAGCAACAGACACAAGATGCTGCACCGTTATCGATACAGGAGCGCTAAGCATGGAATGGTACCCTTGGTTAAATAGGCTCTATCGGCAACTGATTGAGGGATATCAGGAGGGGAGAGCACACCATGCTATATTTCTGCATGTGTTGCCGGGTATGGGAGGCGAATCGCTGGTGTATGCATTATCAAGACGCGTTCTGTGCCAGAAGCCAAAGGGCATGAAAAGCTGCGGCGAATGCCATTCCTGTAAATTGATGGTGGCGGGTACGCACCCGGACTGGTATGCCATCAGCCCAGAAAAAGGAAAACAGACGTTAGGGATTGATGCGATACGCAGCGTATTAGAAAATCTCTATCAGCGTTCACAGCAGGGCGGTGCCAAGCTTGTATGGATTGAAAACAGCGAGCAGTTAACGGAAGCGGCGGCCAACGCGTTGTTAAAAACCTTGGAAGAACCGCCAGAAGAGACCTATTTTTTGCTGGGTTGCCATGAACCAACACGTTTGCTGGCGACGCTGCGCAGCCGCTGCCTGCACCTTCATCTGCCTACGCTTGACGAAGCACAAAGCGTTGTCTGGCTCAATAAACGATACTCTGTGTCTGAAAAGGCGCTGCAAACTGCGCTGCGTTTGCAAGCTGGTGCGCCGCTGGCGGCTGAGCACCTGCTGCAAGATGATACCGCACGCCAGCGCACCGCATTATGTCAGGCACTGGCAAACGTGGTGCCAGAGCGTGCGTTTTATTCGCTGTTGCCCCAACTGAACCACGATGACGCACCGGAGCGTCTTCACTGGCTTTCCTCACTGTTGCTGGATGCGTTAAAAATACAGAGTGGAGCCGCGAGTGCGCGCGTAAACCTCGATCAGGATGCGCTGATAGTGCTGTTAGCTAACCAGTTACCCGCTGCGGAAATAAACGCCGTGCTTCCTCGTTGGTTGCGTTGCCGTCATCAGCTCTTGACAGTGATAGGCGTAAACCGTGAACTCCTGCTGGCCGATGTATTGCTGGAATGGGAACAACGGTTCCAAACGACAAACCTGAATTCCCTCCCTTCTTTCTCTGTTTGATAAGCGTTGAGTAAATAGCATGTTATTAGTGGATTCGCACTGCCACCTTGATGGTCTGGATTATCAATCTCTGCATAAAGATGTGTCTGATGTGTTGGCCAAAGCGCGAGCACGTGATGTTGGCTTTGTGCTGACGGTGGCAATCACGCTATCCGGTTATCACTCCATGCGTGAACTGATCGGCGATAGCCCTGGAGTAGCTTATTCGTGCGGTGTGCATCCTCTCAATCAGGACGCACCGTATGATTATGCTGAGCTACGCCAACTAGCTACCGATCCACTCGTGGTGGCGATTGGTGAAACCGGCCTTGATTATCACTATCAGCCGGAAACACAGGCGCAACAGCGTGATTCTTTCCGCGAACACATTCGCGTCGGCTGTGAGTTAAACAAGCCGGTTATCGTGCATACCCGCTCGGCACGTCAGGATACCCTTGATATTCTGAAAGAAGAGGGAGTAGAGTGCTGTGGTGGCGTGCTACACTGCTTCACTGAGGATATTGCTACGGCACGCACGCTACTGAATATGGGGTTCTATATCTCGTTTTCAGGCATTGTAACGTTTCGTAATGCAGACGAAGTTCGTGATGTTGCCCGGTTTGTTCCACTGGATCGCTTGCTGGTTGAAACCGATTCTCCTTGGCTAGCCCCGGTGCCGTTTCGTGGTAAAGAGAACCAACCTGCCTATGTGCGCGATGTTGCCGAGTATCTATCCGTGCTAAAAGGTTTTGATATTGCACAATTAGCGGCTGCTACTACAGAGAATTTCTCCCACCTGTTCCACATCGATTTACAGCGGTTGACCGCCGCAGTCTAGTATTTATTAAAATGGCACAAATTTTTGTGCTGCGTAATTAATTGACGCTCACCTGTGCGCTGGTTGGTGGTTTCGTCACCAGCGAAAGAGGTTCCGCCCGTCTATTGCGTACAGAAATAGCGACTTTGTGCGCTACTCGACCTGTTGGCGCAATGAAACGTGATAGCAGTTAAACGTTGAATGACTCAACTTTATTTTATCTACGTAAAAATTAAAAGAGGGATAAATCCCTCAAATAACAAAGGGTATCCTCCACACCTTTTGTTGGATCAAATCATCCAATAAATTAATCACAGTATAAACCCTCCTGTTTTGGATGTGGAGATACTGTGGCTACAGTTGATGTAAGATGTCCGTTTTGTGAACAGACAGTCTCTGTAAAAAAACACAGTTATGGCAGAAGTGCCCATCAGCCGTTACCGTTGTCAATCATGTAAACGCACCTTCCAACACGAT
>JBPETC010000037.1:0-17626 GCA_051710325.1 Symbiopectobacterium sp. | reverse complement strand
TACACAGGGATGTCCACAGTGCTTGCCACAGTGCGGTCTGTTTGAGCACCTTCAGCATCGCCGGACTGAGACCGTCCAGCGCCACGGCCAGCAACGGTGGCAGCAGCAATAACAGCGCGGCAACGATTTGGCGGCATATAGGCGCAGCACTATTTAAACAGCACGGTACACGCGCAAGAGAACGATCTCTCCTGACTAGCATAGCGCCTTGCCGCGTTTCCCGATACACACACATTATCGATGTATGGTGTGGCGCAGGCCATGCCAGCTTTGCTGCAGCGCAGCAGGTCGCCCGCGTGACGGTATATGACCTTTTCGACATAGATGCTGAACGTCGTCGCGCAGACGGCACAACAGAGGGACTGAACAACATCCACACCCAACATGATCCTTGCGGGGAGTCTCTGCCCTTTGCCAGCGCCAGCGTAGATGTTGTCATTAGTCGCCTATTTAGCGCATCACTGGCACGACGTAGGGCAGGTATTGCGTGAAATCCAGCTTGTGTTAAAGCGCCGGGAGGCATGATGATTCTGATGGATGTGGTTTCGCCGGGCCATTCGGTGCTGATATATACCTGAAAACGGTGTAAATGCTGCGCGACACCACATGTGCGTAACTACGCGCCGGGTAATTGGATGAGGCTGCTAACCGAAGTGGGTTTTGCCATACGTCAACTTCAGGCGGAAAAACTGTCGCTGGAGTTCAGCAGTTGGATTGTTTGCATGCGCATACCGCCGCATTTATTCACCGCGATCTTGGCGCTGCAAAAACTTTGTCCGCAGAAGTCATCAACTATTTTGCAATTCAAGCCGATGGCTTATTCAGCACGGATATCATGACCATCAAAGCGCAACGCGCATAAATAGGACTGACGCATCAGATGACAATGTTTTTCCTGTCAATACGTTTGAAGAAACGCAGAGAAAAGCAGTGTTACCGTTTTCTTAACGTAAGAATGCCATTTTGCTGCTTTTATCACTTGATAAAAATAAACGCAATGATAACATGTCTGCGTTTGCTTCACAAAAGATGAAGCAGGGAAGCAGCTATCATTTATCATACAGTTTTTACCATCAGGATTAAAAATGGAAAAATTGCGCTGTCTGTTGCGATGTTTTTCTATCCGTCGTTGTTACCAATATCGCCAGTGAACCGACTCCCATAGCACAAGAATTAAAATAACAATTATTAGGTTCACCGATCTATATTCAAATCTTTAAAGAAGAGCGGATACTGGAACTGTACGCCAAGGCAGGAAATGAATATCGCCTGCTAGAACACTATCTCATCTGCAAATATTCCGGCGAATTTAGGGCTCAATCGTGTCGAGGGCGATCTTAAAAACCAGGAAGGCTTCTATCAGCTTGATCTGCGGCAGTTAAACCCGATAGCCATTACTACAAAGCGATCAACATTGGTTTTCCTAATGAAAACGATCAGGCATAAAGTTATTCTGGTCGCTATTTGATGATTCATGGTGAATGCATCTTTTTTGGCTGTTATGCCGTGACCAACAACTATATCGACGAAATTTACCGTTACGCCGAAGCGGTATTGCGTAATGGCCAAATCAAAATTGATTTGGCGATATATCCTTTCCGTATGTTGGAAATCAACAACATACAGTGCTACCGTAATTCCACGTATAATGGTTTCTGGTGTTAACTTCAGTCGGGATATGCGTATTTCAATCAGAATTATCAGCCACCGTTAATCACGATAAATAACGGACAGTATGTGGTTAACTCATCCGTTATCAGCAGTGAAAACCCCATGCTACGCGTTCACCGAAACAAAATAGCACGAACTCACCTGGCATAATTTGATTCCAGGTGAGTTCCTTGTCAGCGGCTGCGTCGCCAGCACAGTCACCAACATCGTTGGGCGTCGTTTGCTGCTGAAAATCGATTTCCACCTCCTGATCCAATAACGTGGCTTTTTGCCAAAAGGCGCATGCCGCGTGATCCCTTTAACTGATCGTTATGGGTAAACTTCCAATTACGCCCCACAACTCAGGGTAAAAGGGGTGGTATTTTCCAGCGTGACCGCGCCGCGATTCGCCTGACGAATGCGCGAAAACCATTGCCTTCATAGAAGGTAATGCCCAGCCATCTTTGTGTGGCCCGGTACCGCCGCCGCACTGTATAAAGCCCGGTAAAACTGAAATAAATATCCGTCGGAACGTTTGCGCTTATCCCAAGCAGTTCACACATGTCCCATACTGCTAGCAACCTGTTGAGATTACTTCCATTTTGCCATTTCTTTTTCGACTAACTGAATCAGAATATGAATCGCTTTGATGTGCACTTCCTGAATACGGTCAGCGTAACCAAAGTGCTGTACGCGAATTTCGACATCCGCCGTGCCCACCATTTTGCCGCCATCTTTACCCGTCAGGGTGATGACCTTCATCCCTTTGGCGCGCGCGGCATCAATGGCTTTGATGATATTACCGGAATTACCCGAAGTAGAAATCCCAAGCAGCACATCCCCTTCACGCCCAAGCGATTCTATATAGCGAGAAAACACGAAATCATAGCCAAAATCATTGCTCACACAGGAGAGATGGCTGGGATCGGAGATAGCAATCGCCGGATAACCAGGGCGGTTCTCACGATAACGACCGGTCAATTCTTCGGCAAAATGCATCGCGTCACAGTGTGAACCGCCATTGCCGCAGGAAATCACTTTGCCACCCGCCTTGAACGCATCAGCCAGCAGCACCGCAGAATTCTGGATCGACTGAATGTTCGCGTCGTCACTCAGAAAAGCGCACAGCGTAGCCGCAGCCTCTTTCAGTTCACTACGGATTAAGTCCTGATACATAGAATTCTCTCGTTTTGTTCGGTAACAGGCGATAACTCTGCATCGCAATGGAGGTTCGCGCAGAGGGAATGCTGACCAGCATAACTGAATTATTGAAATTGCAAGAAGTACGCTATGACGCAATCAAGACAATTGCTAATGTTTATCACTACCGGGGTAAAAACACACCAGTTTGTGATCTAAGTTGTAATTGTATTATAAATAAATTGATAAAAAAGACGCGATGCACTACGCACATACAGGTTAGACCTGTAAAAACACTGCCTGCCCCTTCCCTGCAGGTGTTTAAGAAGGTAATGCCGCCATGTCAAACTCTGAGAAAGAGGTCATCAACGCCGGAACTACCTGGTGGAAAGGCGAACTGTTTCGCGGTGCACAGGACTGGAAAATGCTGCATCACTATCTGCAGCCGACATTGACAGAAGAAGAGCAAGCACAGAAGAAGAGCAAGTGTTTCTCGATGGCTCGGTGGAAGAAGCATGCCGCATGGCAAATGATTTCCAGATCACCCATGAGTTGGCCGATCTGCCGCCGGAGCTGTGGGCGTTCCTCAAGCAGTACCGCTTTTCGCCATGATCATCAAAAAGCAGTACGGCGGCTGGAATTCTCCGCCTATGCGCAGTCTCAGGTATTGCAAAAACTGGCGGGCGTCTACAGCATTCTGGTGATCACCGGCGGCGTACCTAACTCTCTCGGCCCCGGTGAACTGTTGCAGCACTACGGCACTGAAGATCAGAAAGATCACTACCTGCCATGTCTAGCAGGCGGTCAGGAAATTCATTGTTTTGCACTCACCAACTCGGAAGCGGGCTTCGATGCGGGCTCGATTCCTAATGTTGGCATCGTGTGCTATACGACAAATGGCAAGGTGAGCAAGTGCTGGGTATGCGTTTAAGCTCTGGAACAAACGATATATCACATTGGCATCAATTGCGACCGTGCTTGGGTTGGTATTCAAACTACACGATCCTGATCACCTTCTGGGAGACGAAGACGATATCGGTATTACCTGTTCGCTGATCCCTACCAGCACGCCCAGACGTACAAATTGGTCGCCGCCACTTCCCGCTTATATATGCCGTTCCAAAACGGACCGACGCGATGGAATTCTTGTCAGTGGGGCGCGGTATTACGCTGCCGTCCAACTCGATGGGGTATGAAATCCATTACGCTGGAACCCGGGGCTTATGCGTACCTGTGTCTCCAGCTCAAAGTCTCCATCGGTAAAATGGAAGGAATTGAAAAACCGTTGACGCGTATCGCAGGCAACACCTACGTCATGGATGTCGCCAGCGATGCTGATGACCGTAGGTATTATGCAAGGTGCCAAACCGGCGGTGCTCTCTTCGTTATTGTGAAATATCACTGTACCCGTATCGCGTCCAAGCGCGCCACGCATGGATGCCATGATCATCACAGGCGATAAAGAGGCATCTGCCTTGGCCCTTTTCCAACTTCGTGACGCGCAGCTATCAGGGGTTCCCCCATCGCGATTACCGTTGAAGAGGCTAATATCCTGACGCGCAGCATGATTATCTTTTGTCAGAATGCCATTCACTCACTTCCATCCTTATGTGCTCAAAGAAATGGCGGCTGCGCAGGAAGACAACCTGACTAGCTTCGATCGCGCACTGTTTGGTCATATCGGGCATCTCGGCAGCAATCTGGCTCGTAGCCTGTGTCTTGAGGCTCAGCAATGGGCATTTTAGTCATGCACCAACCAAAGATGTCACCCGCCAACTACTATCAGCGGATGAATCGCCTGAGTACCAACCTGGCTCTGCTGGTGGATGTGTCGATGGCGGTGCTGTGGGCGGCTTCGGCACAATTCCAGTCAAACGTCGGTGTCACGATCAACACCGACCACCTTGGCAGAGAGGTTATGTCCAGCAAACCAGCTCAAGGTCTATTCCGGCAAGCAGGTGCGTGGTAACATTATGAATTCCATGTAGTCTATTACCCTCGATGGTAATGTCATCGGTTATATCTGGGCCAACGAGCTGTCTAAAGATATCAGCTAACAAGCGCGGCTCATGGATATCAATATTGTCTCGATGCTGGCACTGAGTTTGCTGGTGAGCTTGTTGCCTAAGATCATTCTGCTCTCTCGCCGTTTCACTACCAGTATTGACGTGATTACTTATGGGTTAGAAGATCTAGCGAAAAATCTCAATACCCGGCCTAGGTCATTATCGTGAGATTTTTGAAAATCTCGCACAATCGGGAGATTTTTGGAAAATCTCGCGCAGTGCCAATGCGTTGGCGAAAGCGTTACGCGAAATCAAAACCCTTAACGATCTGATCATCGAAAGTGCCGCTGACGGCGTGATCGCTGTGGACAAATACAACAATGTGACTACAATCAACCCTGCCGCTCAGGAGATCATCGGCTATCAGCAGGATGAGTTACTGGGCTAGTCGTATGCTAAAATATTCTCCAACACGCATTTCGACAGCACGGTGCTGGATACTCTGCAAAAAAAGGCACCGAACACGTGGCGCTGGAAGTCACGTTTTCCCGCCCGGAATCGCACCATTGAACTGAGTGTGACCACCAGCCAGATCCATATGACAGCCATCAAAGGCTACCAGGAATATATCGCCATCATACTGAAATAGACACATTCCATCAACCGGGTGATTCATCAACTGCTCGATTTTGCCCACCTGCGTCATGGCTAAAAGCGAACTGTTTGATTATGAGAAGGGCGCCTTTACTGGTGCTCAGGTGCAACGGCAAGGACTCTTTGAGCGCGCTCATTATGGAACACTGTTGCTGGATGAAGTAGGCGAGATGCCGCTTAATTTACAGGTAAAACTGCTACGCGTGTTGTAAGAGCTTGAGTTTGAATGGGTGGGTGGAATAATACGGTGAAAGTGGATATCCGTATCATTGCCACCACTAACCGCAGCCTCTCCTCTCCGCTATGGTCGATAGAGGTAATTTCCGTCAGGATCTGTTTTATCGCCTCGACGTGATCCATCTGGAGCTCCCCCGCTGCGCGAACGTCAGCAAGATATTCCGCTGATGGCCAACCATTTTCTGCAAAAGCTCTGTGCGAAAAATCAGCGTGAAGTCATTGATATAGATCCGGCCACGCTGGCAGTTCTGCAAGCCTGGCACTGTCCTGGAAATATTCGCGAATTATCGAATGTGATTGAGCGTGCGATGATCATGAGTACCGGCGTGGTGTTTTTCGCCGACGAACTGCCCGCACAGCTGCTGCACTGCGCAGCCACCAGCACTGATGGAGAAAAGCCGCCGCTATCATTCACGCAATAGCAATCCAGCCTGAAAGAAGAGATCAAGCGCTACGAAAAGCAGGTGATTATCTCCACGCTGGAAAACATCAGGGTAATTGCACCACAGAGCATTACAGTTGGTATCAGCCGCTGGGCGCTGATGTATAAATTGCAAGAATACGCCATCGATACTCTTCTTCCAAAAACGGATGTCTGACCCGCTTTTGCCTGAGAAGGAATTTGCACACTGTGCAAATTCCTTCTCACTTCCCACCGCCTATACCTAGCACCGTTTACAGCGAAAAGAACAAAATCAAGACATTGAAAACATCATAAATAAAAATTTTATTGCCTGAAAAACACAGCTGTCACCCGCCTTGCAATTCCATGCCCGTACCCACTTCGGCGTATACAAAGAAAAATAATCATAATCAAAGATAAACATATTACCTTACCGCAGGCTAGCCGCTTGTTTTTTGATGGTATGACCATCATGGTAGATAGCTTTATAGGAATTGGCACGCCCCGTCTGGTTAATGCGTTACTCAATTTCGGCGTGCGCGACTTGACACTGATTGCCAAAGACACCGCGTTCGTCGATAGTGGCTGGCAGCTTTTACACTTGCCAGTGGGCACCACAAGGCGCACAGGTTTATATAACCCTGCTTTTGATGTCACACACCCGCTTCACTGATTAGCGGTTGGGTGCTGGATAGCGGCGTGATCACTCCTGAACTGATCACTCCCGAACAGATACAAGCAGAGATCTTCACTCAGGAGTTGCGCTAATCCCTTTCCTCCAGCCGTTGGCTGGAGGAAAAATCGGAATGACTATTATTCTCTGCCAGCTTCGGATAAGCATCGGTAATGGCATCGACGGGAAAATGCGCCACCCACAACAACTGTCTGGATTATTCGAACAGGAGAATCGCGATAAAATGCGTCTTGAAGCCTATATCGAACCAATGTGCAGTACCCGCGGGTATCGACAGCGGATCGTTCTTCTCACACAATATCTGATAAATCTTGCCGTTCAGGGCAGGCAGAATAGCCGGTACCTTCAACGAAGAAACGCACCTCATCTTTGCTGTGTGTATGCTCAGACAAAAAGCAGACTGATCACATCTCAGCTTTGGTAACCTTTCTCTGCCACAAGTTTATCAATTTCATGCTGATACGCCACGCCAACACTTCTTGGCACTTAGCGTACGATCGGCCTGCTAGCGCTAAACGCACCCAATCGCAGTAAGCGCCCCGTCTAGATATCGTTCGCGCGGCTATCCCATACTGGTTGGCTGGCGTCATTGTCATTAAAATGCTTAATGCACTCATGGCAAAACCCTTTAAACGGCGCTAGTGGCCCGGGATGGGTCAATCTGGTCGAAATATGCGATACCTGACGATGAAATCTTTCCACATCCGCCTCATCCCGGATCAACTGACACATTTGCTAACCGGCCTCGGCCGCCGAGTTCAGCTCTTGATGAATGTCAAACAAAATAGCAGTTGCTCGCCTGGAAGCACAATTGCCTGTGCAATATTGTGGTATGAGTGGGCTTTTCGCTTGGCCCAGACGCGGGTTCAAGTAACCACTGAACAACGAGCGTAAATCCTCTACATCACTGTAACCAAACAGCAGTTGCTGTTCCTCCACCGACCCAGATGAGTAGACGTAGAGATCGATCCCCTGATCGCGCCATCTCTGCGCAGCTGCAGCGAAACGTCGTCATACACATGAACACGAAAATCACCGTTTGAGATAGCCGTTGAGCCAGATAATACCTTGCAGACGTTTTAATGCTGTCGATTTGCGATCCTGCTCTATAAATTAATGCAGTGCTTCCAGCAAGGTGGAAGCTTGCGCCTGCAGCTGACTAAGCTCTTCGCGCAACAACGCCAACGTTTTGGCTGTCTCTGGCGGAGTATCAGCCTGCGCCACAGTTTCGGATAAACACGCCCGCACGTAAGGGAACAGGATGTTATGCACAAAACGAATATCGCTGGTGGTGCCTTCAATTATCCGTCATGATAGCCTTGATCATTTTGTCTTCAGCAAGCGTCGTTACAGTTCCACTAAAACAGAAACTCGAGCCCTTACAGATGACGGCGAGCCTGCGCGATATCCCCTCCACAGCAGTAAAGCACATGACCACGCACTAAAAAACCGTAGCGCAGCGCCTGAGTATCGGCGTACACCGCCACGCGTTCTGCCAGTACGGGAATATCCTGATCGTTAGCAAAATAGGAATGGCAACTCGGTCAAGGTGGTATGCTGCCCTTTCAGAGATTTATACATCTCATACCCTTCCAGCACCAGCGTATCGCTTTTTTCTACGCGGGAGAGCATGGTCGCGTTCACTGAATGGGTATGCAACACGGCACCTACTGTCGCAAAGCGACGATAAAGCAAGGTGTGCAGGCTGGTTTTCAGCCGACGGCATGCGCCCACTGGGAACATGCTTATCGGTAATATTCACCAGTAATAAATCATCCTGATGCAAACCGCCTTTGTTCTTACCGGATTCAGAGATCAGGCAACGGTTTTCATCCAGACGTACCGACATATTACCGCCGGTTGCCGGACAACACCCTTTGCCCAATCCAATGATTGGCCACGACTAACGCAGCCAGTTTTAGGTTTTCACTCATCGTTCATCCTGTGCAGGTGTGTTCTTCACCACAGCGTTTCGCACTGTGGTTAGTACGTTTTGTTATAGGTTAGACGTCAATGGAATTTAACCATTTAAACATCTATACGTCTTGATTGCCAAATATTAGCATCGTGTTATATTGGCTCGCAATACAGCAGGTTTGCATGAGTTCATTTCTACCATGAGTCCCGCACTTTTTCCCGCAAGAAAACTGCCCGCATTGGGCACCACCATTTTACCCAAATGATCGAGCTGGCGCAGCAGCATCAGGCGATCAACCTGTCGCAGGGGTTCCCGGATTTTAGCGGATCAGATTACCTGCAACAGCATCTGGCCTATTACGTTGCCCAATGGGCGAATCAGTATGCACCGATGACCGGAGAGGCACCGCTGCGCAGCGCGATCTCCGAAAAAACTGCGACATAGTATGTCTGACAGCTCGATGCCGACAATGAAATCACAGTCACGGCCGGGGCTAACCGAAACGCTGCTTGCCACCATCACAAAGCTGGTACGGCCCGGTGATGAAGTTATCTGTTTTGATCTCCCAGCTATGACAGCTATGTGCCCGCTATTGAGCTGGCGGGTGGCGTGGTGAAACGCGTTGCGCTACAGCCACCGCTTTTAATGTGGAACTGTTCAGAAGCGTTTTGCGCGCTGTTAAGCTAGTGAAACAGATAAACAACACATTTTCGCGCACGAAACCCTATGTAAATATAGCATAAAAGCACCTGATGCTTTAAACGCCGACTCGCAAGTCACTATTTCTCACCGAAGATGAGCACCATGGCCAGCCATGCGCGGAGCGCCTGCGCCACGCATCCGTCATCATCAGCGCAAGTCGGGAATCTCAGACAGAAAGAGTGCGTTTCTCCTGTTTGAATTCCCGCTTGCGCGGGAATGACCCTGTTATGTGTGCTTGATGGGTTACTTAACTTGCATTCCCGGTTGAGCACCGCTATCCGGGCTAAGCAGGAATATTTCCTTGCCGCCAGGACCTGCGGCCATCACCATACCTTCCGAGATGCCGAAGCGTATTTCACGTGGGGCCAGGTTGGCAACCATGATGGTCAAACGGCCTTCCAGCGCTTTCGGATCGGGGTAAGCCGTGCGGATGCCAGAAAAAATCTGGCGCGTTTCACCGCCGAGATCCAGCGTCAATTGTAGCAGATTGTCAGAGCCCTCCACGAAATCTGCTTGCTTGATCAGCACAATGCGCATATCCACTTTGGCAAAGTCGTCAAAAGAGATAGTATCCTGAATTGGATCGTCAGCCAGCTGACCGATCACTATCTTCTTGGCACTCATCTCCTCTTTGGAGGCATCAACCATTGCATTGACCTTGTCAAGATCGATTCGGTTGAACAACGCTTTGAACGCTTTCACATTGTGACCTAGCAGCGGTTGTGCTACCGGATCCCAGGTCAACGTAGTGTTGAGGAACGCTTCGGCACGCTCGGCCAGTGATGGCAATACCGGTTTCAGGTAGGTCATCAGCACGCGGAACAGGTTGATACCCATCGAGCAAATCTCCTGCAAATCCGCATCGCGGCCTTCTTCTTTTGCCACTACCCACGGGGTTTGTTCGTCCAGATAGCGGTTGGCGATATCGGCCAGCGCCATGATCTCGCGGATGGCTTTGCCGGATTCTTGGTTGGCGTAGGCTTCGGCAATGCTGTCAGCCGCGTTAGCGAAGGTGGCATAAAGCTCGGCATCGGCCATCGTTTCTGCCAGTTTCCCGTCAAAACGCTTATTGATGAAACCAGCGTTACGCGACGCGAGGTTAACCACTTTGTTAACGATATCGGCATTCACTCGTTGTACGAAATCTTCCAGATTGAGGTCGATATCGTCGATGCGTGACGACAGTTTAGCCGCGTAGTAATAGCGCAGGCAATCGGAATCCAGATGTTGCAGATAGGTCTCGGCCTTGATAAAGGTGCCGCGCGATTTGGACATCTTGGCACCGTTTACCGTCACATAGCCGTGCACAAACAGATTGGTAGGCTTACGGAAACCGCTACCTTCCAACATGGCAGGCCAGAATAGGTTGTGAAAATAGACGATGTCTTTACCGATGAAATGGTACAGCTCGGCACTGCTCTCTTTACGCCAGAATTCATCAAAATCTATATCACCGCGTTTGTCGCACAGGTTTTTAAACGACCCCATATAACCAATCGGCGCATCCAGCCAGACGTAGAAATATTTACCCGGCGCATCCGGCACTTCAAAACCAAAGTAGGGCGCGTCACGGGTGATATCCCACTGTTGCAGGCCAGCATCAAACCATTCTTGCATTTTGTTGGCAACCTGCTCCTGCAACGCACCGGAACGCGTCCATGCTTGCAGCATTTCGCTAAATGCGGGCAAATCAAAGAAGAAGTGCTCAGACTCGCGCATCACCGGTGTCGCACCGGAAACTGCCGATTTCGGGTTGATCAGTTCAGTCGGGCTATAGGTCGAGCCGCACACTTCACAGTTGTCACCGTACTGATCGGCCGCTTTACATTTCGGGCAGATGCCTTTGACGAAACGGTCCGGCAGGAACATGCCTTTTTCCGGATCGTAGAGCTGAGAAATGGTGCTGTTCTTGATAAAACCATTCTCTTTCAAACGACCATAGATAAGACTGGACAACTCCCGATTCTCTTCACTGTGAGTGGAGTGATAATTATCGTAGCTAATCTGAAAGCCAGCGAAATCCCGCTGATGTTCCTGACTCACGTCCGCAATCATCTGCTCCGGTGCCACGCCCATATGCTGTGCTTTCAACATGATTGGCGTACCGTGGGCGTCATCCGCACAGATAAAGTGAATCTGGTGACCGCGCATTCGCTGATAACGGACCCAGATATCAGCCTGGATATGCTCTAGCATGTGGCCGAGGTGGATTGATCCGTTAGCATAAGGCAACGCGCAGGTTACCAATACTTTCTTAGCGACTTGAGTCATAATGGGGAACTTATTTTCTTTCATGATGATGAGAGGGAATCCCGATGTTAACCGATAGACCCTTGTGGCGTAAACCGCTGTAAGCGGAAAACTCTGTCACACACGGGTAACGCGTCTCTCTCGTTGCTGGGGCGATTTTTTCACTGAGGTAAACCGATCGGGGCGGGGTATTCTGCTATGCTGTAATTATTTTTCCACAAAATAATAAGAACGATAAGGAGGAGCCTGGATGAACGCAACAATCCCTGAGCAGAGCACCGATACGCTGAAGGCAGTGGTGACCGGTGTCCTCTCTCTACGTTTAAGCACCCGACGCTGAAAAATAACCTGAAGACGCTCAATGCATTGCATCACTGTGCCTTGCTGGATGAGGTACTGCGCATCGAACTGGTGATCCCATTTGCCTGATTGAGTGGTTGGACGTATTAAAAGAAACCGTCAGACTGGAGTTGATGCGTTTAACCGGTGCAAAAGATGTGGAATGTCGCCTGACACACAGTATTACCACGCTGCGTCGTGTTACCAATCAGGCGGGTATCAAAGGTGTTAAAAACATTATTGCCGTTAGCTCTGGCAAGGGCGTCGTGGAGGAAATCCAGCACCGCAGTAAACATGGCGTTGGCACTGGACGCAAGAGGGCGCGTCTGTGGGTATTCTCGATGCCGACATCTATGGGGCCCGTCCATTCCAAGCATGTTAGGCACTGCCAGCGAGCGCCAGACCTCATCGGATGGTCAACACATGGCATCGATTATGGCTTATGGCCTGGCGACCAACTCTATTGGTTATCTAGTGCCGGATGATAATGCGATGGTGTGGCGCGGCCCAATGGCGACTAAAGCGTTGTTGCAACTGCTGAAAGATACGCTCTGGCCGGATCTCGATTATCTGGTATTGGATATGCCGCCGGGCACCGTGGATGTCCAGTTGACGCTGGCGCAAAATGTGCCGGTGACGGGCCGCCGTGGTGGTGACGACGGCGCAAGACATTGCATTGGTGGATGTCATGAAGGGCATCACCATGTTTGAGAAAGTCAGCGTGTCGGTGTTGGGTATCGTCGAAAACATGAGCGTGCATATTTGCAGCCACTGCGGTCATCTAGAGCCGATTTTTGGCACTGACGGCGCGAAGAAACTAGCGGAGAAATACAACTGTGCCCTGTTAGGGCAACTTGCCGCTGCATATTTTTCTGCGTAAGGATCTTGACTGCGGTGAATCTACTATTGCCAGCAAGCCAGACAGCAAGTTTACCTCACTGCATCTCGAGCTGGCTGGGCGAATGATGGCTGCGCAACTTTACTGGCAGGATACAGTCATTCCGACCGATATTTCATTCCGCGCGGTATGACTGGCTACAGAAGTGAGAACGTATGACATTCCTTCTCTCACCGAGAATGACGGAGTGGATATTCAGAACAGGGTGAAGAATAAGTCATCCCATAAAGGGATGGTAAGCCTCGATCAAGTTAACTTTCCACGTCAGACTCTATTTTTTAATTACTTCTCCCACTGAATCGCCATAAGCACGCCTTCAGTATGTTCGTAACCCCAGCTGGATATCTGCTTGCTGCGTCGTATGCGCCGTGATGTGAATGAATGCGGTCGCTCCATGGACTCAATCATAGAACAGTATCAAAAAACGGTACGCCCGATGTTTTTGCAATTTATTGAACCGTCAAAGCAATATGCAGATATTATCGTGTCACGCGGCGGTAAAAACCATATTGCGATTGATATTCTGAAAAAGTCAAAATCAGTCAGTTTTTTAAATAATTCATCGAAGATGGCGTAAACGAGAAAAGGAATAACATGAGACTATGCGATCGTGACATAGAAAGCTGGCTATATGATGGACGCCTGGTTATCACTCCCCGTCCTCCCCTTGAACGAATTAACGGTGCAACGCTGGATGTGCGGTTGGGCAATCAGTTTCGCGTTTTCAGCGGACACACAGCCGCATTTATCGATTTAAGCGGCCCAAAAGACGAAGTTAGCACGGCGATTGATCGCGTGATGAGCGATGAAATCAACTTGCCGAAAGGCGAAGCATTTTTCTTGCATCCTGGCGAACTGGCGTTGGCGGTGACGTTGGAATCGGTGACATTGCCGGATAATCTGGTGGGCTGGCTCGACGGTCGCTCATCGTTGGCACGCCTAGGATTAATGGTTCACGTCACTGCGCATCGCATCGATCCCGGTTGGCAGGGTAGAATTGTGCTGGAGTTCTATAATTCAGGTAAGCTACCGTTGGCATTACGTCCTGGCATGATTATCGGTGCATTGAGTTTTGAAATGCTCTCTGGCCAGGCGGCGCGCCCCTACAACCGTCGTGACGATGCAAAATACAAAGATCAGCAGGGCGCTGTGGAGAGCCGAATCGATAAGGATTGATCGCCAGTGAATAATGCTGTTGCATTGATTGTTGGGAGAATGGCATGAGAAGAGTTTTGATGACGCTGGCAATTTTGCTTGTGGTGCTGTCTGTCGGTATGACAGCGCTGGTCATGCTGGTGAACCCCAACGATTTTCGCGCTTACATGGTAAGCCAGGTTGATGCCCGCAGCGGATACCGTTTGCAGTTGGAGGGGGATCTCCGCTGGCACGTTTGGCCGCAGTTAAGCATTCTTTCTGGCGGTATGTCGCTAACCGCACCGGGAGCGGCTGCACCAATTATCAGTGCAGAAAACATGCGTCTGGATCTCAAACTCTGGCCGCTATTATCACATCGTCTGGAAATGAAGCAGGTGATGCTCAAAAGGGCGGTGGTGCGTTTAACACCTGAAAGCGAAGCGCATCGCTTCAGCACCACCGCACCCATTGCGCTAGCCGGTTCGTCAACGCCGGAAGAGACGCGCAATTGGCGACTTGCCATTAATCAGTTGAAAATCGTGGACAGCCTGTTGATTTTGCAACGCGGTGACGACGAACAGTTCAACGTGCGCGATATCAACCTCACGTTGGAAGAGAGTAGTGAGCGCCAACTGATGCTGGAATTGACTAGCCGCATTAATCGCGATCAGCGCGACCTTACCGTATCACTTCAGGCGAATCTCGATATGCAGCACTATCCGCAGCAAATCGATATCAGTATCGAACAATTTCAATACCAACTTCAGGGTGCAGGTATTCCCGTTGGCGGCATCATCGGCAGTGGTAGCCTTCAATCCAGTTATCAACAAGCTGCTTGTGCTACTCAGCCGGAAAAAGTCACAGTAAATCAGTTCACGCTGACGGCGAGTGACAGTCAAATGAGCGGGAATGCGACAGCAATCCTGGGTGATCACCCTGAATATACGCTGTACATCAACGCGGCGCGGCTAAACCTTGATGCGCTGCTGGGAAGTGCGCCAACGGCACAAACGCAAAATACTACGCCAGCTGCGATCAAGACCGTTACGCCGGTTGTCTCGATGGAACGTGGTCTGAGTGAGGGGGATGCCTTATGGCAATCGCTTAGTGCGCAGTTGGCATTGCAGGTAGATACGCTTATCTACCGTGGCCTGACCTTCAGAAAGGTAAACCTCAACGTGGTTAATCAGGCTAGCGTACTGACTCTTTCCTCGTTGCATAGCAATCTTAACGGCGGGCGTATCACACTGACCGGAAAAATGGATAAGAAGGTCACACCTAAAATCACTTTGCAACCTACTATTGAGAGCGTGGACGTTGATCCGCTGACAGTAGCGTTTGCCTTGCCGCAAACGGTCAGTGGCAAACTTTCGTTAAAGGGACAGTTCAGTGGGGATATCTTCTCACTGGATGCTTTGATGCGCCAGTGGAGGGGTAACGCGGTATTGAGCGTGGATAACCTTCGCTTTCATGGCGTAAATATCCAGCAGATGATTCAGTTGGCGGTGGTGCGAAACAACAGCAATGTACAGGCGTTAGAGCGCTACGATCGCTATACCGATATTACGAGATTGACCGGCAATGCCGATCTCAATGCAGGTAAACTGCGGGTAAGTGATATTACCGGTCAATCTATGCTGCTGTCGCTTACTGGTACCAGCCAGTTTGATCTCCCGTCACAACAATGTGACATGAATTTTAACGTGCGTATTACAGACGGCTGGCGTGGTAACGAGCAGTTAGTGGAGATTTTAAAATCTACCAGCGTACCGTTGCATATTTATGGCCCGATCAATAACCTGAGCTATCAACTGCAAGTCGATCAATTGCTGCGTAAACGCCTTTAGGATGAGATGAAAGTGGCTTATAATGAGTGGGCAGACAAAAACCAGCAGAGCCAGACCAGACAGGCAAAGGGCTAAAACAGCTTCTCGACAAGCTTTGATTGCCTATATCGTGGTCTTATTAAAAGCGACGGCGATAAGGCGATAAGGTGTGTTTCTGATGGCAACGTTGTTCCCAGTCATCCCAGTCATGGTGAATGTGGCATCAGCCGTGGCGCGGCGGCGGCATTTTGATCCTGTCGCCAACCTCTGGCGACGTAACGCTGGCGGAACAGGCTTCGCAAATGAAGCTGGTTGATTTTGCCTGTAAGTTGATACTACCGATCTCCATCACCGCCATTGTGTCTATGGCTATTGCTCACTTCTTCTGGCAGCGCTATATCGACCGAAAAGAGAACATCAGCCACGAAATGGTCGAAGCGAAAGACATTGAAATCAATGCGCCAAGCCAGCCTGTACGGCATTTTGCCGCTCACGCCGATCATTGGTGTGCTGATTTTTGATGGAAAGTGGGGGCCAGAACTGCACATTATCACCATTCTGGTGATCTTCTGCATGCTGCTGGCTGCTATGTGTGAATTCCTGCGTTTCTTTAACGCCAAAACCATTTACGCTGGGCTGTATATCGCTTACAAGGGTATGGCCGAGGCCTTCTCAAGTGTTGTGGTATTTAGTTGCTGCCAGTGTATTTGCACAGGGGTTGAGCACCATCAGCTTTATTAGTGGTTTTATTGGGTTGGTGTAATCCTTTGGCGGCGGCGCTCTGCTTATCATGCTAGAGCTTGTAGTGATTACCATGTTGGGCGGTAATGACCACTGGGTCGAGTAACGCACCGTTCTATGCGTTTTTCGAACTGAATTGTTACTGAACACATATCATCAAAATCAAGATTCAGTTCGTCTGCTAAATCAGGCGCAAACCGTCCTGTCCTGACTTTTCCCTAAGCTGGCTTTACAGATGGGCATCAACCCAGCCTATCTGGCGATACAAATGCCTGCAAGCTTTTAACCTTGGCAGAACCATTTCTCCGGTGTCTAGCGTAGTAGTTTCGGTGGCAGGGATGGCGAAGGCTTCGCCGTTTGAAGTGGTAAAACGCACATCAGTGCCGGTATTGGTCTGGCTGATTGTGGTGGTGGTTGCTACGGAAATATTAATTCTGGTACTAAGATAAATGAATATCCCTCACTGTATATTCGGTGGAGAATGCTTCACTTTATATCTCATAATCCTGCTCAAACGTGTCCTCCTAAGTGATTGCCACTTTCATAATACAGTGGCTCTCTATGCTTAATATTTTGAAGCGATAACCATCTATGATGAGTTCATCACCTTCTTGAGGCACCCGCTTGCGAATATTCCATCATTAACCCAGCCAGCGTATAATACTCACGTTTTTCATCCAGCGTAATGGGGATGAATATGGCGAGATCTTTCATCAGCGTATAGCCGTTGGCAATCCAACTCCCGTCTTCATTTTGCGTGAAGTCGTGACGTGTATCAACATCTTCGACATCTTCTCCCTCGACAGGCAGATTATCGGCGATGGTTTCCATTACATCACTCAGCGTAACAATACCTTACACCGAGCCGAATTCATCTACCACAAAAGCGAAGTGGTTTTTTGCCGTTTGTATTACTCAACTAAAACTGGCCACGGGTTTAGAGTTTTTCCAGAACCGATTTTCTGATTGGTTTGGTGGTAACTCACCGTTATAGTCGTGCGGTCTCTGAGTGTACTGTAATATCCCGCGATATA
>JBPETC010000036.1:0-17763 GCA_051710325.1 Symbiopectobacterium sp. | reverse complement strand
ATGTACCCCGGCGATTGGAAGACAGGGAATTGATCGTAGAGAGGCTAAACTGGCAATGGGATTGACTGGCTCAAAAGGCAAGAAAATTGAGCAGATCTTTCCACGGCATTTTTCCAAACGGCACTGGCCGTTGGATTTGGTAGAGAATCGATGGAAAGCATTCTGACTGAATTTGCACAATCGATGGATGTTGTTGTTGTGAACATCGGGAAACTAACTGTCTTCTGGTTTTTCTGCATCGATTTTCTGGCAATAACAAGAATATTAATGACCGGATGGGAATAGGCATCGGTGGCGCCTTTCGGCGTGTGTAGGGCGACTACTACTTCCCAATACAAAAACTCGAGAAAATCCTTCCCAACAAGTCATCGGCAGTAAATTCCCCGGTTATCTCACTCAGTGCCTGTTGTGCTAGCCGCAGCTCTTCTGCTAGCAGTTCGCCAGCATAATCGCTCATTAACTGTTCTTTGCCTTGTTCCAGATGCTGTGCGGCGGTTTCCAGCGCTTGCAGGTGGCGGCGTCTTGCCAGAAAGCCCCCTTCGGTGTTGCTGGTAAAGCCCATGCTTTGTTTTAGATGGTTACGCAGGATATCGATGCCATCACCGGTTTTGGCGGACAAGCGAATGAGTGAGTAAGTATTTACCTCTTCAATACCTTGTGGTTCTCCGGCAATGTCGACTTTATTGCGCACCACGGTAATAGGCAGTGTGGCAGGCAGGCGTGCCATAAACTCTGGACAGATCTGGGCAGGTGATGTGGCGTCAGTGGTGGTGCTATCGACCATAAACAACACGCGATCCGCCTGTTCAATCTCTTGCCAGGCGCGTTCAACGCCGATGCGTTCCACTTCGTCTCTAGCATCGCGTAGCCCAGCAGTGTCGATGATATGCAGCGGCATGCCGTCGATATGGATATGCTCGCACAGTATATCGCGCGTGGTGCCCGCGATAGCCGTCACGATTGCTGCCTCACGCCCGGCCAGTGCGTTAAGCAAGCTCGATTTGCCAGCATTTGGGCGACCCGCAATTACCACCTTTATGCCTTCACGCAGCAGGCTGCCTTGATATGCTTCGGCCTGAACATCCACCAGATCGACCATCACTTCCTTGAGTTTCGCCTCGATCTTGCCGTTAGAGAGGAAATCGATCTCTTCATCAGGAAAATCGATGGCAGCCTCGACGTAGATGCGCAGGTGAATCACTGCTTCCACCAGACGGTGAATGCGGGTAGAGAAGGCGCCTTGTAAGGAGTTCAGCGCAGATCGTGCCGCTTGTTCGGAGCTGGCATCGATCAGGTCTGCGATAGCTTCAGCCTGCGATAGATCGAGTTTGTCATTGAGAAATGCGCGCTCGGAGAACTCGCCGGGGCGTGCAATGCGCAGGCCGGGTAGTGCCAGAATGCGCTGCATCAGCAAATCAAGAATAACCGGGCCACCGTGACCTTGCAGCTCTAGCACATCTTCGCCGGTAAAGGAGTTGGGGCCAGGAAACCAGATGGCAATACCATGATCCAGCGCGCTGCCATCGGCATCGCGAAACGGTAGATAATCCGCATGGCGCGGTTTGGGTAATTTACACAGCAAGGCACGCGCCACGTCGGCAGCCTGCTGGCCGGACACGCGCAAAATACCTATGCCACCGCGTCCGGGGGTCGTGGCTTGGGCTACGATGGTATCGGTATGGCTCATTATGGTTTTCTGTGGCGATTAAACAAAAAATCAGGCAGGCCCATAATAGCCGCCTTATTCTCAGACTTGTGCAGTCCGCTTATTTCTTCTCTTTTTTGTCGCTGCTGTGCAGGCCTTTCTTCTCTAGCCCGCGGTAAATCAAGTGCTGCTGGATAATGGTGACCAGGTTGCTAACGATATAGTACAGCACCAGGCCTGATGGGAACCACAGGAAGAACACGGTAAAGATAACCGGAACGTAGTTCATGATCCTCTGCTGCATCGGGTCGGTCACAGTAGTCGGCGACATCTTCTGAATAAAGAACATCGTGATACACATCAGGATCGGCAGGATGTAGAAAGGATCTTGCGCAGATAGATCAGTGATCCACAGGATGAACGGCGCATGACGCAGCTCAACTGAGTTCATCAGCATGTAGTACAACGCCAGGAAGATAGGCATCTGGATCAGCAGCGGGAAGCAGCCGCCCAGCGGATTCACTTTCTCCGCCTTGTACAAAGCCATCATCTCTTGGCTCATGCGCTGCTTGTCATCACCTATACGCTTGCGCATAGCCTGTATTTTCGGTTGCAGCATACGCATTTTCGCCATAGAGGTGTACTGCGCCTTGGTCAGCGGGTACATGATGCAGCGCACGATAAAGGTGATGGCGATGATGGAGAAGCCCCAGTTACCGATGAAGCAGTGCAGGAATTTCAGCAGTTTGAACAGCGGTTGGGAGATAAACCACAACCAACCGTAATCCACTGACAGATCCAGATGCGGTACAACGGCCGCCATCTTGTCCTGAATTTCCGGGCCAACCCACAGTACCGCGCTGATGTCTTTCTGCGCGCCCGCGTCAATGGTTACCGGTGTGGCTTTAAAGCCAATAGCGACCAATCCGTTACCCAATTGCGAGGTATAGAAGGTGTTAGCGCCGGCGGTGGTCGGGATCCACGCGGTAGCAAAATACTGCTGCAACATGGCAACCCAACCACCATCGGTGGTTACGTTCAGGTTTTCTTTCATGTCGCTGAAGCTGTATTTCTTGTACTTATCGTCTCTGGAAGAGAACGCAGCGCCACGATAGGTATGGAGTGCAAAGTTGCCGCTACCGGTATCACGATGCTTCGGCAGGTCAATAGACTGCTTCAACTGACCAAACAGCGTCAACTCCAACAGCTGTGCGCTGGTGTTGTTCACGTTGTAGCTAACGTTTATCGCATAGTCACCGCGTTTAAGCACGAGCGTTTTGGTGAAGGTTACGCCGTCAGAGTTGGTGTAGGTCAACGGAATGGTCAGTGTGTCCTGTCCGTCAGCTAGTTCAAAGTGATCCTGGGTGGCTGTAAACAGCGGACGTGCGCCGTTTGCCGGATTATCCGGACCGTGTTTACCCGTTAATCCACTCTGTGCCTGATACACAAATTCTGGCGTGGTTTCCAGCAACAGGAATGGTGTAGCAGAGTGCAGCTTGTTAGGGAACGCAAGCAGATTGGCTTGTTCGATATCGCCGCCGCGCATATTGATAGTCAGCGATAGTACGTCGGTTTTTACAGTGATCAGTTTACCCTGACCGCTTTTAGGCATCCCCTGCCTGGCGGTACCACCGTTGACTGCGTTCGTCGGTTGCTGGATGGCTTGCGTTGAAGCGGCATGTGGATTTTTATCCGTCTCCCATGTCTGCCAGATCAGAAAGCTTACGAATAGCAGAGCGATGAGAAGAAGATTGCGTTGCGAATCCATCATTAATGTTCTCTGTTATTGTCGGGTTTTGGTGGTATTGGATCATCACCACCATGGTTCAAAGGGTAGCATTTTAATACGCGTTTGAGTGTCAACCAACTTCCTTTTATCATGCCGAACCTGCGTATGGCCTCAATGCCGTATTGTGAACAGGTTGGGCAAAAACGACAATGTGGCCCTAACAACGGACTTATAATGAGCTGATAACCGCGTATCAGCCCGATCAGGAGGCGCGAGCCAAACGACAGTGCCTTTGCCATAATTTTTCCAATGTTTCCGTTAACGCGCGATTATCCAGATCGGCTACCCCTTTTTTGGCGATCACCACAAAATCCATCGCAGGTAGGGTGTGTTGATGTAAACGAAAGCTTTCCCGCGTTAGACGTTTAATCCGATTGCGTTCACGCGCCCGTTTGACATACTTTTTAGCGACAGTAAGACCGACGCGAGGATGCCCCAGCGAATTCAGGCGGCCGAGGATGGTGATCTGCGGTGTGCTAGCTCGATTCGGCTGCTGGAAGACGAAACTAAAATGGCTGGGAGTTAACAAACGTAACTCCCTAGGAAAAGCGAGCTTAAGCACTAGAAGGGCTAACTTTTATTACCTAGAAACAGTCAGACCAGTACGGCCTTTTGCACGACGGCGGGCCAGAACCTGACGACCATTTTTAGTGGCCATACGAGAACGGAAACCGTGGCTACGGTTACGCTTTAATACGGAAAGTTGGAAAGTGCGTTTCATGGCGATTTCTACCTAAACTTGGATAACTGACTTCACAGTAAACGCATTTGGCACTCCGTCGTGAACACTGACCGACGCCTAAATCTCATACATCAAAGATAAATAGGTGGATTATAATAATTGTACGGTCCCGAGTCAATTGGTATCACACGCCTATAAAGCTCTTTCCGCAATAAATTTGGGGAATTTTCTGCCTGAAATAGCACAGAAAAGCATCAACGCATCGGGCTAAGGATTATACGTACTCTGCATTAAATCGCAAGGATCCTGACATGCATCATTGATGCTGGATCATGATCGCTGTTACTCCAGAGTGAATACCTATTCAGTTATGCTAGCTGTCCCCATGATGCAAGCATGTGTCATCGTTGTGCGGAACGTAGCGGCCACGAGTGATAAGAATAGCCTGTGGATAAAAAAGGATCGAAACTGTGCAGAAATGGAAGATCTCTGCCGAGGATTAGGTTATGATCCGCCGTCTCGTGAACGATCCTTCTTCGGGATCGTCTCGGCAACCGCATGGACATCATAAGATGCTCGTGCACCCATGAGATTGCCATTGCAGCTTCCGGGTTATAATCATGAATTACACTACATAACGTATCTGATTCTTTTTCTATTTTAATCTTTTTCGAGTGGAGTCCGCCGTGTCACTTTCGCTTTGGCAGCAGTGTATTGCCCGTTTGCAGGATGAGTTACCTGCCACAGAATTCAGCATGTGGATACGTCCGTTACAGGCGGAACTGAATGACAACACGCTGGCGCTCTATGCGCCAAACCGTTTTGTGTTGGATTGGGTAAGAGACAAGTACCTAAATAACATCAATGGTCTGCTGAACGATTTCTGTGGTATGGATGCGCCTTTGCTGCGTTTTGAAGTCGGAAGCAAACCGAAGGCGGCAGTACAACCGGGCAGGCAGGCACCCGTGCGTCCCAGTTGGGATACACCGGCGACACAAACGGAGCACACTTACCTTTCCAACGTCAATCCGAAGCATTCATTCGACAACTTCGTTGAAGGTAAGTCTAACCAACTGGCGCGCGCGGCGGCGCATCAGGTTGCTGGAAACCCCGGCGGGGCCTATAATCCTCTGTTTCTCTATGGCGGCACCGGTTTGGGGAAAACCCACCTGCTGCACGCGGTAGGTAATGGCATTATTGCGCGCAAGCCAAATGCCAAAGTGGTCTATATGCATTCTGAACGCTTTGTACAGGATATGGTCAAAGCCTTACAGAACAATGCGATTGAAGAATTTAAGCGCTATTACCGTTCAGTCGATGCCCTGTTGATCGATGATATTCAGTTTTTTGCCAACAAAGAGCGCTCTCAGGAGGAATTTTTCCACACCTTCAATGCGCTATTGGAAGGCAATCAGCAAATAATCCTGACTTCCGATCGTTATCCAAAAGAGATCAATGGAGTAGAAGATCGTCTAAAATCGCGCTTTGGCTGGGGATTGACGGTCGCGATCGAACCGCCGGAGCTGGAAACGCGCGTGGCGATCCTGATGAAAAAAGCGGATGAGAACGGTATTTGTCTGCCAGGTGAAGTGGCCTTCTTTATCGCCAAGCGATTGCGCTCTAACGTGCGTGAGCTTGAAGGCGCACTGAACCGCGTGATCGTTAACGCCAATTTTACCGGTCGCGCCATTACTATTGATTTAGTGCGTGAAGCGCTACGCGATCTGTTGGCGTTACAGGAAAAGTTGGTGACCATCGACAATATTCAAAAGACGGTCGCAGAGTACTACAAAATCAAAGTCGCCGATCTGCTATCCAAACGGCGATCCCGATCGGTGGCACGTCCGCGCCAGATGGCTATGGCGCTGGCGAAAGAGCTGACAAACCACAGCTTACCGGAAATTGGTGATGCGTTTGGCGGTCGTGACCATACCACGGTGCTGCATGCGTGCCGCAAGATTGAGCAGCTGCGTGAGGAAAGCCATGACATAAAGGAAGATATCTCTAATTTAATTAGAACATTATCTTCATAATATTATGAAATTCATTATTGAACGCGAGCATCTGCTAAAACCGTTACAACAGGTGAGTGGCCCGTTAGGTGGTCGTCCCATATTGCCTATTCTGGGCAATCTGCTATTACAAGTGACGGACGGCGCACTGTCGCTGACCGGCACCGATCTGGAAATGGAGATGGTGGCGAAGATCCCCCTGTCTCAGGCCCATGAATCCGGTGCGACCACGGTGCCGGCGCGTAAACTATTTGATATTTGCTGTGGCTTGCCCGACGATGCGGAAATTACCATCACTCTTGAAGGCGACCGGATGCTGGTGCGTTCTGGCAGTAGCCGTTTCTCGCTTTCTACGCTCCCGGCATCTGATTTCCCGAACCTGGATGACTGGCAGAGCAAAGTGGGATTCTCGTTGCCGCAGGCGACGCTGAGACGCCTGATTGAAGCCACCCAGTTCTCCATGGCGCATCAGGATGTGCGTTATTACCTAAACGGCATGTTGTTTGAAACCGAAGGAAAAGAGTTGCGTACCGTGGCGACCGACGGTCACCGTCTGGCGGTATGCGCCATGCCGATTGCTCAGTCGCTGCCGTCCCACGCGGTGATCGTGCCGCGTAAAGGGGTAATTGAACTGCTACGTCTGCTAGACGGCGGCGATACGTCATTGCAGCTACAGATCGGCACCAACAACATTCGTGCCTACGTCGGGGACTTCATCTTTACGTCTAAGCTGGTCGACGGGCGTTTTCCTGACTACCGCCGCGTATTGCCGAAAAATCCAGACAAATCGCTGGAAGCGAACTGCGATTTGTTGAAACAGGCATTTGCGCGTGCGGCGATCCTGTCTAACGAGAAGTTTCGCGGTGTGCGTCTACACCTGATTGAGAATCAGATGAAAATTACCGCGAATAACCCAGAACAGGAAGAAGCGGAAGAGATTCTGGACGTGCAGTACAACGGCACGGAAATGGAAATTGGCTTTAACGTCAGCTACGTGCTGGATGTGTTGAATTCGCTGAAGTGCGAAGATGTCCGTTTGCTGCTGACCGATTCTGTCTCTAGTGTGCAGATTGAAGATAGTGCCAGCAAGGCGGTGGCATACCTTGTCATGCCGATGTGTCTGTAACGGGACGTGTTTGGTCTGCCACTTTTTTAGCGTGAATGCCGATGCTTGCCGTCAGCATTTGTGCAGGTTATCGCGTACAGGATCTGGTTGTCCATGGCACTGAACCGCCTTCTGATTAAAGATTTCCGTAACATCGCCTTAGCCGATTTGGCGCTTATCCCCGGATTCAATTTTCTGGTGGGGGAGAATGGCAGCGGAAAAACCAGCGTGCTTGAAGCCATCCACACGTTGGGGCATGGTCGTGCATTTCGCTCCATCCAGGCAGCGCGCGTGATTCAGCATGAACAGTCCGAATTTATTCTGCACGGTCAGTTGGATGGCATGGAGCGTGAACGCTCGATAGGTCTGAGTAAAAACCAGCTGGGTGATAGTACCGTGCGTATTAATGGCAGAGATAGTCACAAGGTGGCGGATCTGGCGCAGTTGCTGCCGATTCAGCTCATCACGCCGGAGGGCTTCACGTTGCTCAACGGTGGACCAAAATACCGTCGTGCCTTTCTCGATTGGGGCTGTTTTCACCATGAGCCCGGTTTTTTCGCGGCTTGGAGCAACCTGAAACGGTTATTGCGCCAGCGTAACGCCGCACTGCGTCAGGTGAGTTAGTATCGTCAACTGCGCGTCTGGGGATCAGGAACTTATTCCGCTGGCAGAGCGCATCAGCGCGCAGCGGGCGGATTACACCACTGCGATTACTGCGGACATTACCGCGACCTGCGAACAGTTTTTGCCGGAGTTTTCACTAAGCTTCTCTTTCCAGCGCGGCTGGGATAAAGAGAGCGACTATGCCGAACTGCTGGAACGGCAATTTGAGCGCGACAGGCAGTTGGGCTACACCTCGTTAGGGCCGCACAAAGCGGATTTTCGTATCCTGGCGGGCGGCGTTGTGATGGAAGACATGCTGTCACGTGGACAGTTGAAGTTATTGATGTGTGCGTTGCGATTGGCGCAGGGAGAGTTCCTCACTCGCCATAGCGGCGCCAAGTGTATTTATCTGATAGATGATTTTGCTTCCGAACTGGACAGTACCCGCCGCCGTTTGTTGGCTGAACGGTTAAAAGCGACCGAGGCTCAAGTATTTTTCAGCGCCATCAGCGCTGAACAGATAGATGACATGATCGGTGAAAAGGGCAAGATGTTCCGCGTGGAACAAGGTAAAATAACGGTTCAATTACAGGACTAAAATGAGCGAGAAACGTTGATGTCGAATTCTTATGACTCCTCAAGTATTAAAGTATTGAAAGGGCTGGATGCGGTACGTAAACGCCCGGGCATGTACATCGGTGATACGGATGACGGCACAGGCCTGCATCACATGGTATTCGAGGTTGTGGACAACGCTATAGATGAAGCGCTCGCAGGATTCTGCAAAGATATTATTATTACCATTCATAAAGATAACTCGGTTTCGGTGCAGGATGATGGCCGTGGCATTCCTACCGGTATTCATGAAGAAGAGGGTGTCTCTGCGGCCGAAGTGATCATGACCGTGCTGCATGCTGGCGGTAAGTTTGACGATAACTCCTATAAAGTGTCCGGCGGTCTGCACGGCGTTGGGGTTTCCGTGGTCAACGCCCTGTCTGAAAAGTTGGAACTGACCATTTACCGTGATGGAAAAACTCACCACCAAATTTATCATCACGGCGAGCCGCAGGCACCGCTGGCCGTGATTGGGAATGCCGAAGGCACTGGTACCACCGTGCGTTTCTGGCCGAGCATGGAAACCTTTAGCAACGTTACCAATTTCGAATACGACATTCTGGCCAAGCGCTTGCGTGAGCTGTCGTTCCTGAACTCTGGAGTTTCCATCCGTCTCAGCGATGAGCGTGAGCAGGGTAAGGCCGATCACTTCCACTATGAAGGCGGCATCAAAGCGTTTGTTGACTATCTGAACCGAAACAAGACGCCGATTCATCCGCAGGTGTTCTATTTCAGCGCGGAAAAAGACGATATTGGCGTCGAGATTGCCATGCAGTGGAACGACGGGTTACAGGAAAACATCTACTGCTTTACCAACAATATTCTCCAGCGCGATGGCGGTACGCACCTGGCCGGTTTCCGTGGTGCGATGACGCGCACTCTGAACAGCTATATGGGAAAAGAAGGCTACAGCAAAAAGGCCAAAGTTAGCGCCACCGGTGATGATGCGCGTGAGGGCTTAATTGCCGTGGTATCGGTGAAAGTGCCGGACCCGAAATTCTCCTCTCAGACCAAAGACAAGCTGGTTTCTTCCGAGGTGAAAACCGCGGTGGAATCGTTGATGAACGAACGTCTAGTCGATTACCTGATGGAAAACCCGGGTGACGCTAAAATCGTGGTCGGTAAAATTATTGATGCGGCGCGCGCGCGCGAAGCGGCCCGTAAAGCACGTGAAATGACGCGTCGTAAAGGGGCACTCGATTTGGCTGGTTTGCTGGGAAAGCTGGCGGATTGTCAGGAACGTAATCCAGCGCTGTCTGAACTCTACCTGGTGGAAGGGGACTCGGCTGGAGGCTCTGCCAAGCAGGGGCGTAACCGTAAGAATCAGGCCATTCTGCCGCTTAAAGGTAAAATCCTTAATGTGGAGAAAGCGCGCTTTGACAAGATACTCTCTTCTCAGGAACTGGGCACGCTGATCACCGCGCTAGGCTGTGGCATTGGTCGCGACGAATACAACCCGGATAAGCTACGTTATCACAACATCATCATCATGACCGATGCCGATGTCGATGGTGCGCACATTCGTACGTTGCTATTGACCTTCTTCTATCGTCAGATGCCGGAAATCATCGAACGTGGTCACGTTTTTATTGCCCAGCCACCGCTGTACAAAGTAAAGAAAGGCAAGCAGGAACAGTACATTAAAGATGATGAAGCGATGGAACAGTACCAGATTGCACTGGCACTGGATGGATCGGCGCTGCACATTAATGCTCAGGCACCTGCCTTGCAGAGTGAGCAGATGAAACTGCTTGTGAAAGATCACCACAGTGTACAGCGGTTGATCAATCGTATGGAACGTCGTTATCCACGTGCGTTGTTGAATGCCTTGATTTACCAATATACACTGACAGAAAACGATCTGCAAGATCGCGCCAAAGTAGAAAGCTGGTTGGCGACGTTAGTGAAAACCCTTAATGAAGATGATGTGCACGGCAGCAGCTACAGAGGCGCGTTGAGCGATAACTCAGTTCTTGCTGAACCAGTGCTGCGCGTACGTACTCACGGGGTAGATACCGATTATGTGTTGGATGCCAATTTTGTACGCGGCAGCGAATACCGCAAAATCGTACTGCTGGGTGAGAAGTTGCGTGGCCTATTTAAAGAGGGCGCGTACATCGAGCGCGGTGAGCGCAAACAGCCGATTAACAGTTTCGCACAAGCGCTGGAGTGGCTGGTGAAAGAGTCCCGGCGTGATTTGAACATCCAGCGTTATAAAGGCTTGGGCGAAATGAACCCGGAACAGCTGTGGGAAACCACTATGGATCCGGAAAGCCGCCGCATGCTGTGCGTGACAGTGAAAGACGCTATGTCGGCGGATGAGCTGTTCACTACGCTGATGGGCGATGCGGTTGAGCCGCGCCGCACCTTTATCGAAGAGAACGCGTTGAAAGGCGCTAACATTGATATCTAGTCAGGTATGTAGTGATACAAAAACCGTCGCGCAGCCTGCGCTATACGGCTGTTTCTTAATGATTAAACCGAGTAAGCAGTGCGACGCTTGCGGGTATGCGTTTCCTGCGTCATGCGTGCGTGATAGCGGCGGTGATCAGGATGAAAATGACCGCAGATCAGAAATGGCATGGAAATGACCATGACCCAACAACCAGCCGAATAGCACTGGCTGACCGCCCCGGCTGATATTGAACCTAGTGGTACGATACCAAACACCCGTTTTTCCGCGCCTTTCGGTGATGCAGCCCGCACTCCATCGAGTGTGCAATCATGCTGGAGAGGAATTCCGCTGCCGCCAGCAGTGGCACCAGCACAGCATCATAGCTAACAACACAGCATCATAGCTAACAACGAATAGATAGCGACAATCGCTACCAGTACGGCGGTGACGGCCAATGCGCCAGTGGCAACGACCGTGGCGCTCAGTTTTATCGGCCAGAGAACCCTCCGCGCCCTGCCAACACGCCAAAAGCGCTAGCAAACAAAAATGCGGTCAGCACCGCATTGGCATCGGATAAGGGCAGATCGTAGCCAGTAAACCAATGTGGTAACCGAGAAGTTCTGGATCGAGTTAGTGCTCATGCTCCGCATCGAAAAGAGACATAACAGAGCCAGGATAAGCAGCGAAAACAGTGCGTTGTCGCTGGTTTGTTACCGGGGCGATACCGCTTTATGGGCTGCTGATTTCAACTGTGCTGGCTCGTCATGCATCAGCAGCATCACGATAACCAGTAATCCCACCACGCCAGATACAATAAAGGCGGCATTGATGCCGATCCATACTGCTACCGTGAGTAAAATCCCCGGCGTAATGGCGTTGCCTAAAAAGCCGGAGAGGGTGTGGAACGAGAACGCGCGCCCCGTATATTTATCATCAATGCCACGCGAGAGCAAGGTGTAATCTGACGGCTGATACACTGCGTTAGCCACACAGGTAAACCCCATCGCGATCAGCAGCCAGAGGTAGTGATGCGTCAGGCAAAGCGATATAAAGCTCAGGCTACCGAGTGTCAGTTTGGCAGGCAGTGTACGTCGCGCACCGATACGGTCAACGGCAAAACCGATGGGCGTTTTCACGCAGGCGGAGACTATGTTGAAGACGATGATCGCAAGCCCAAGTTCAACGAAGCTGATGCCGTGTTTGGCAGACAGCAACGGGATCAGCACCGGCAGCACCATAATGTGAAAATGGCTGACCAAATGCGCACAGGAGATCTGGGCAAGCAGAGGAAGTTTCATCGTTTTTATGTTTGCGTTACGACATCAATTCGGGCGTTGAATAGCGCTACTGAGTGAAAAGCGGCGAGATCACGTCCAGGGGGCGAAGGCGAAGTTGTGACAGGTATAACATATTGTTTGCGTTTGTAGCACTTTCTATCGTGTAGTTTTTGACCTCAGGCAGACCGAGGGTTCTCGGCCTGCCTGAGGTCAACTCAGGATAAACGAAACACTTTGACCGTGAGCGCCAGTTGTCGCGCCTGTTCATCCAGCGAGGCGGTGGTGGCTGTCTGCACCAGCGTAGCGTTTTGTTTCGTGACGCCACACATTTCATGTACGGCTTGCGTTACCTGGCTGATACCGCGTGATTGTTCATCGGATACAGCAACGATGTCATTCATGATGGTTTCAACCGACGCGATGTGGCATCCAGCATCTTTTCCATGATGTGACAGGCATTTTGTACCAATTCTACGCTGTTTTTAACGCGCGAAGAGGATTCTCCGATCAGTGTTGTGATGTCTTTCTCACCGCCGCTGCGCTGTGCCAGATTGCGCACTTCACTGGCGACCACGGCAAAGCCGTGCCCCTGCTCGCCTGCGCGGGCGGGCGGCTTCCGCCGCTGCGTTCAGTGCCAAAATGTTGATCTGAAAGGCAATGCTATTAATAATACTGCTAATGTCGGCGATTTTGCGTGAATTGTCGTTAATATCACCCATAGTGCTGACGACTTGCCGATGATGGTATTCCCCCTACTGAGCGATGTTAGTTACGTTTTGCGTCAGGCTCGGTTGCGCTATGCGCGTTGTCAGCATTCAGTTTTACCGTTGTGATGATCTGCTCCATGCTGGCAGCAGTTTGTTGTAATGCAGCTGCCTGTTTGTTCGGTGCGTGAGGCTAGATAGATATTGCCTGCGGCGATTTCTGTGATGGCGAGGCTTACCGATTCGCTGGTAGCTAGCAATTACTGAGCGATATCGCACAACTGATTTTGCATGGTATGAATCGTATAGAATAGGCTGCTAGTATCTTTGAGCTGCACCTGGATGTGTTGGTAAGCTACCCATTGGGCAACGGGCAACGGGCAAGGGGCAACGGGCAACGCGATGCGTGCCGCTTCTGCCGGTTCGCACCGATGGGGCGCAACACCTTGCGCGTAAAAATGATGCCCAGTACGGCAGAGACCACGATAATGCTGATGGCCATCAGCAGTAACGCGATATTGCGCTGATGCTCCGTTTCAGCAAACATGACATCAATGGGAGCCGACAGGCCCAATATCCAGGGCGCACCGGTGTTGCCAATGGTCACCGGAATGGTGAGGTCGTGGGATGCCGTTTTCAGTGCCGGGTTTTCAGCGCCGGTGCGTATAAATACTCCGTGAGACACCGCTTTTAGCAAGCTGCCAGCGTGAGCAGCGGATTTGGTCACCTGCGCCTGGTTGAGGTTGGCGATATAGGCCGCCGAACTGCGATAATAGTTCAGCGTAGCCCGTACCTTTATAGGGTTTGATAGCATTGATAAATTTTTGCAGTGAATCCAGTGAAAAATCTGCCGTTTACCAAGCCAAAAAAGGTGCCGTCGTCAACCACGATGGGCACCGCAATGTAGGTGAGCAACACCTCTACGCCGTTTAGGGGAGCGGTAAGGCTCAAGAATCACTTCCTGTTTCATCTTGCGTGGCAGCAGATAGTAGTCGCCGCCGCCGGAAGTTTCATAATCCGTCAGATTGTGGTGAGAAGTACCACGTTACCAGCCGTGTCACTGTCGACATAGCGAGCGTACATAGCGGCCGTTCAGATCGTTCTCGGGTTGTCCGGTAAACTGCGCATCGTTGCCATCATAGGCGTTATGCTCCCACGCCAGCGACATCAACAGGAAATCCGAGTTATTTTGACGCGCATTTTTCAGCAGGGTGTCCGCCATGATGCTGCGATCGGCGTGTCGCTATTACGCAGGTTGAGTGCGTTTTGCCCCAGATTGCGCGCCACCGTTAACGCCAGATCCAGTTTGCGCTGCACCAGATAGCTATTGGTGTAAGCGGTTTTGTAATATACTGCTGCGTATCGTTTTTCTGTTGCTGTGTGGACTAGCAAATCAATAAACCGATAGTGATGGCAAAACCAAGGCCGATAGTTGCTATGCCTGCCAATAGCATGAGCACCTGAGTCGAGAACGTCTTTTATTTTCAAAAGGGGTGTGCGATGCTTGAGTATGAAGTACAGTGTGTGAAATCGGTGTAGAAGAGGATGCTGGTGGTGAATAAAGCTGTAGGGATTTAGACATGGTGGTTATACTCCCTGGGATAGGTATTGTGTCAAAAATCTAATTTAGTGATTAAAAATCAATATGTTAATTTTAATTTTGCGATATATCCCTGCATGAAAAGTCTGTTTTGTATGATAAGGATCATAGCATGATCATCGGCAGAAGTCCGTAAATCTTTATCCTTCACTGGCTCATAGCGATAACTCGCGTTAGCATGCATGCAAAAACCATTACGGCAGGATGAAGCATGGCGATAAAGCTGATTGCAATTGATATGGATGGCACATTGCTTAACCCGCAACATCAGATTTCGCCCGCAGTAAGAGCGGCGATTGCAGCAGCGCGGAATCAGGGAGTACACGTGGTGCTGGCGACCGGGCGGTCTTTTATTGGCATAAAACGCTATCTGGAGATACTCGGGATGGATAAAACCGGCGGCTATTGCATTACCAACAATGGCGCATTGGTTCAGCATACCGATACTGGAGAATGTGTGGCAAAAACGCCGCTGAGCTTTGACGATTATCTCTACTGTGAAGCGCTTTCCCGCACTTTGAACGTGCACCTGCACGCGTTGGACTTCAACACTGTCTATACCGCCAATAAGGACATCAGTCGCTATACTGTTTATGAATCTCATCTGATAGGCATTCCGCTGAAATACCGGGCCGTTGAGGAGATGGACAGCACCCTGACCTTCCCGAAAGTGATGATGATTGATGAGCCAGAGCTTCTAGATAACGCGATTCGCCACATTCCTGACGAAGCACGAGCGCGCTACACCATTATCAAGAGCGCGCCCTATTATTTAGAAATTATGGATAAGCGGGTTAACAAAGGCGAGGGTGTGCGTTTGCTGGCGGAATATCTTGGAGTGACTGCGGAAAACGTAATGGCGATTGGCGATCATGAAAACGATCTAGCCATGATTAGCTATGCGGGCACTGGGGTTGCCATGGGGAACGCCATTGATGAGGTCAAAGGGATCAGCCAGTTTGTTACCCGTCCCAATACGGAAGACGGCGTTGCTTACGCAATTGAAAAATTTGTTCTAAAACATCGCATTGAGTTATTCTGATTATAAAAATGGCGATTCTCCGTGAGGAAAAGCGCAATTTTTTGCTACAGCGGGCGATTATTTATAGATAATCGTCGTGCCGCGCAGCAGATCGCTACCGGTGGTGTTGGTGATGGAGAAGGCTTTCGCGCCTGCTTTATCGTCTTTTTCTGCCAGCTGTTCCTGAAGCGAATTCAGATCGTGCGCACCACTAACGGAAATGACGCTGAATTCCTGGTATTTAGTGGTTTATTGAGCGTTAAGATATTGGCAGGGTCGGTTTCCCAGTTAAACTCGTCATTCAAGTTGCTTTGCGAAAGGTGACTATACCCCCTCAGGGAGCATTGGCATGCGCTACTAACGTGCCAATTCAATGACGATCAGGTGGCAATATGCCTCCAAAATAACGGCGATATTATGCTGATAAATAAAGGTATGTCTGTCAAAACCGGTATGTTTGATAGACCGTATGGCAGACAGGCTGTGGATGCGCAGTGCTGGATTGCACGGTACTTTCTGGAATGATTGGGATTGGTGTATGTCATAACGCTAGAACAACCGCCAGTAAGTACTAGCCCGCTTCCAGCTATCAACAAAGAGAGTGCGGTACGTCTCAGTACTTTCATATCGCTGTCCATTTCTCAATGGACAGCTTACTCCAGGCTTTGCCATGGTATAACGGGCTCTAAGTAAGATTTCATGTTTTGTGCTGTGTTGGTATTACTTCATTTTCCGATAAATTTTTTGGAAAATGAAAAATTGCTTCGATCGCGGTATTCGCGGCCTTGAAAATTTAAGCACGGTCCCCATCTTTATTGTGGCCCCAGATTATGACGCTACGCCGACAGGGTAGTCGATAGGGTGTAGTAAGGCCTGTCTATCAAAGAAGGCTCATATCAATCCTCGCTGAATGTTTAGGAGGCTGTAATGCCCAATTTCGATTTTTCTCCCCTATATCGTTCCGCCATCGGTTTCGATCGTTTGTTTAATCTGCTAGAAGCCGGACAAAGTCAAGGTAACGGTGGGTATCCTCCCTACAATGTTGAACTGGTGGATGACAACCATTACCGCATCGCCATCGCTGTCGCGGGTTTTGCTGATCATGAGTTGGAAATTAGCGCTCATGACAATCTACTGATTGTGAAAGGCGCACACGGCGGTGAGCCGGTAACACGTAACTATCTCTATCAGGGCATTGCCGAGCGCAATTTTGTGCGCAAGTTCCAACTGGCTGAGCACATTCAAATTACTGGTGCCAATCTGGAGCATGGCTTGTTGTACATCGACTTGGCGCGCGTGGTGCCGGAAACGATGAAGCCACGCCGTATAGATATCAAGTAAGACGAGATTAACATTTAACATAACACCAGTTTTAATGCCCGCCCGCCGTTAGGGGGCGAATTCAGTGGAGCCTGTCCGCTCCTCTGAAGGCACGCTCTCGCTTCAAAGAAGGAGTCACATTATGCGTAACTATGATTTATCACCGCTGCTGCGTCAGTGGATCGGTTTTGACAAATTGGCCAGCTCAATGCAGGACAGTCAGGAGGTCATTGAGTTTCCTCCCTACAACATTGAGAAAAAAGACGACAACCACTATCGCATTACGCTGGCCCTGGCTGGCTTTCAGCAAAGCGAACTCGCGATCGAAGTAGAAGGGCCACGTCTGACGGTAAGCGGTACGCCGGTTCTGCCAGAGAAGAAAGTGGAATATCTGCATCAAGGTCTGGCGTTTAAACCATTCACTCTGAGCTTTACGCTGGCGGAGCACCTATCTGTCTCCGAGGCGAAATTTGAACTCGGTTTGCTGCATATCGATCTGGTACGTGAAGTACCGGCAGAACTGCAACCACAGCGTATCGCTATTGTCGGCAACCGCCCTGAATTGACGCATGTGCCTAAATCGGCCAGCGATGCTTAATCCGCAAAATAACGCGATAAGTCTGTTACTCATCCCCGGTTTTCCGGGGACTTTTATTTCCACATCCTTTATAAGGATTTGTGCTGAAAGGCACGGATTCTCGCTTCCTTTTCTGCCAGACTCCCCGTTAGTGGCGCTTTGTCGCGTAGGTCTAGACTGATTTTCAAGCGAAAGACGGCTGCACAAGGATACGGCTATGAGTGATATCGCACTGACCGTGAGTATGCTTGCGTTAGTAGCAGTATTTGGGTTTTGGATATAAAATTTGCCTGTGCATTCAATAACCTAATACATCATCAAACGTAATACTCACGTTTGATGTAAGTACCGATAAGCCTATCGTGCATTTCGGATTACGATTGAGGCGTTTCAATCGGTTGCACAGCGTGCAGATTTT
>JBPETC010000035.1:0-17820 GCA_051710325.1 Symbiopectobacterium sp. | reverse complement strand
AAGGAAGCGTGCGCGTCCAGCATCCGAGCGAAGTCAGAACGGATATCGTACTTATCCAGATCGAAGTATACAATGTTGTTGCATTGCAGTTCTTGCATTTGCAGGCGAGTCTGCTTAGAAGCAGACAATATAGAGGTGACCGTGCGACGTGATCAGTAAGGTGAACAGATTGAACAGATAGGCTACGTTGATCCCCAAGGTGACCAGTACCGTCCATGTCGGAGGTACTGCTGCGTAATGCGCTCCAGGCGCGGCGATAGAAATGGCGTCCACTCCAGAAACTGCACCGGCGCTGCCAGCAGTGCAGCAGTGCTTGCAGCCAACCTGACAGCAGATGCCTCTGCCGAAAAATATCCTGACCATTTCCGCCATCAGCGGCACAGTGAGCACCGCCGCAATCAGGAATTCGCGATGTTCACGCTGCCTCCTCACCGTGCTGACCGCCCTCTACCACATGGGACTGAAAGCCGCCATGCTCAATCGTGCGCATTATCTGTTCCGGGCTTATCACGCTTGGGGCGATAACGCACACTGGCTCGGCTGGTGGCAAACAGTACTGTCTGATGTACATTCGATAGGGCTTCGAATGCCGCCTGAATACGTTCGGCACAGCGTTTGTTGCTCATGTCGGAAAGTTCCAACGCCAAAGTCTGTTCAACGACGTTAAAGCCAACTTTATGTATCGCCGCGAGCACATCCTGCACCGTGCTGATTTCCCCTTGCAGCCGAACACGCGTACGCTCGCTGGCGAAAGCGCAGGACATGCCGCTGAGATTGGAAGGTGAATGAAAGAGGATCGTTTGCATTAGTCATTTCGTTGTTATCCTTAGCCTTTCCGTTAAAAGGCGTCGATATATGCCTTGTCGGTGAGGGGATAACACTTTCCCTAATTTCGCTAACAATATACCCGTATTGGGTATATTGTTAGCGAAATAGTGCTAAAACGTTTATACTATAAATAATTCCAGTTGCAGGAAGGCGGCACGTTTAGTCACTTCACATCAGCGGGAAGATGCAAACAATCACGGTCAACAGAAGCATGTCATGACTCGAATTTCAGTCATCTGCTTGTTTTGTTTTGCTGCTCCTTCAGTAGAGTAAGCGTTATTTCCCGCTATTTATCAGGGCAGTCAGTTTGAGCAAATCGGTCGCACCACGTTTTGCTCACTTTTCCGTCAAACAGAAAAGTGATAATGAAAGGTGCTTCCTTTATTGGCTGGCGCACTTGTACTTCTTTTCAGCAGCCAGGCGTTGAGTTTAGATGATGACGTATGCAGATTTTCCGATGCTGAATGCGGCATTGCGGCTCTGCCTTATCTTGGAGGCTAATAATGACACCTGCGTCTTCCCGGTTGGATGCTTATCTGAAAGTGATTGCCGATCTGCAGGCACCACAGGAAGACAAAAGCTACGTGCTTTATCGCGTTATCTACTGCTATGCGCCCAGCGGCATGAACGATTGCGGCACACAAGAGATCAGCAAGGCAACGCGCAAAGCTTAGTTTACCCATTTGAAAACCGAATTCAAATGGCAGCCAATGGGTCACGCAGCTCAAATATTATTGGTAGTCGTTTGCGTTCTGTTCACGAACGTTGCCTATGCTGAACTTGTGTCAACGCAGCCCATTACCAGGATTTGTTAATCAAGCATTCAATAAAATTAATCACAGTGTAAACCCTCCGGTTTTGGATGTGAAGATACAGTGACTACAGTTACAGGTTATCGGTATTTTCTAGCTTACGTGTTGCCAGACAAAACGTACTGCAAGGATCACTGAAAATCGCGCCCAGCCACATCCCAGGTCATCTTATCCTGAATAAGAGTACCAGCATTAATGATTTGCTGTCTGCTTGAGGGCAGTCCAATTGAATTGGTAGCCCATCTGCCACAATGTTTTTTGCTGTCAGCGGTCTTTCGGATTTAGACTGGCGAATGTTTACACAATAAATAGCTAAATCGATGATTACGCCACTCTTTGGTCGCTTTGCTTTCTAGCCCAAGGGTGTTGGTATCGTAGCCGCTCCACACCTAAGTCGGTAACGCAGCATTGCTGATGGTGTAGTCGTGGCTTCGGTTTTGATAAAGAATAGTTTGCTGTTAAGGCTATCAAATAGCAACCCGTCAGTTTGCGTATACAGATCGGCAACGCGCACGCCCCAGCTGCGCATTTTGCTGTCCTAAAATGAGGTGCTGCCATCAAGAGAAGAACTGCCAGAGGCGCTGATATTCCAGGTGGGGAAGTTGCTGTGATTAAACTTTTCGTAATACTCCACAGTGCCGCGGTTAGCTGGTGCAGGTCGGTTGCCTGCCAAATACCAGAAGCCAGCACGGCGTTGGAGTACCAGTTGGCTGGATTGCTATCGATGGTAGCATCACTGTGATTTTCGATTTCATTACCGTCATGGCGGCTGTAGACCACCACGCCGCGCAGGATGTCGTCACCGCCAGCGCCAGTAATCCCCAATCCCCGCTGTGGAAGCTGCGATCAGCGGAGTTATACCCGGCCTGATAGTCAAAATAGCTGTGTTTATCGCTGCTGAGGAAGTTATCCGGCGATTTAGGCATAAATGAAACCAAGCCGCCCAACGTATCATCGTTATTAGACACGTCGGTAGCATCGGAGGCGATATCAACCGAGCTTGTAAAGATAGGAATCGAGGTAATCACCGCGGCCGATGCCGGTGCTGCCTGCATGAACGCGACCGCTCGGCGTGGAAGTACCGCGATCGGTCACTGCGGGAAGTTCAACACCATCGATATCGATAAAGACGCGGTTGTTTTCCAGTCCGCGAATGTTGTAGCTGCTGTAGCCACCGCGATCGTGGCTGCTTTTGCCTACGGTATCCCCTGCGCTGACGCCTGGTTCCCTCACCAGCGGCTGATAACGCATGATATTGCGGCATTAAGATTTCTTAATGCAGGAACTCAACGACAATTGATGAAGTGTTAAGGGAAAAAATACCTGAGATTTGTAACAGTAGCTGGCAAGCTGCTGTACTATCTGCGCATACATTACCGCGTGCGTTACGGGAACTAAGTCTTTTAGATAACCTGTTTTGGCATGATCATTGAATCACCGCGTAAGGATTATCGATGAGTGAGATAACTCATGATGGCGCAGAACGTCTTGCGCTGCATACGTTTACAGAAAATGCATACCTGAACTACTCCATGTACGTCATTATGGACAGGGCGCTGCCTTGTATTGGTGATGGCCTTAAGCCGGTGCAACGCCGCATTGTGTATGCAATGTCAGAATTGGGATTGAGCGCCAGCGCCAAGTTTAAAAAATCCGCTCGTACCGTGGGGGACGTGCTGGGGAAATACCATCCGCACGGTGACAGCGCCTGCTATGAAGCTATGGTGCTGATGGCGCAGCCTTTCTCTTATCGTTATCCACTAGTGGACGGTCAAGGTAACTGGGGGGCTCAAGACGATCCAAAGTCCTTTGCAGCAATGCGTTATACCGAATCGCGTCTCTCTAAATATGCCGAAGTGCTGCTGGGGGAGTTGGGGCAAGGCACCGTCGAGTACCAGTCCAACTTTGACGGCACCTTGCAGGAGCCGAAAATGTTGCCTGCGCGTTTGCCCAACATTTTACTTAACGGCACCACCGGCATTGCGGTCGGGATGGCGACGGATATCCCGCCGCATAACGTGCGAGAAGTGGCGGCCGCCGCCGTTGCGCTGCTAGAAAAACCGGAATCATCGCTAGACGATCTGTTGCAGTTCGTCCAAGGGCCTGATTTTCCCACTGAAGCTGAAATCATCACGCCGCGTGATGAGCTGCGGCGCGTCTATGAGCAGGGGATTGGTTACGTGCGGATGCGTGCCTTGTGGAAGAAAGAAGACGGCGAAGTGGTGATCACTGCGTTGCCACATCAGGTCTCGATGGCGAAAGTGTTAGAACAGATCGCCAGCCAAATGCGGGCGAAAAAGCTGCCGATGATCGATGATTTACGTGATGAATCGGATCATGAAAATCCGACGCGTCTGGTGCTGGTGCCGCGATCTAATAGGATCGACTTCGATCAGGTGATGAACCACCTGTTTGCCACCACCGATCTGGAAAAAAGCTACCGCATCAACATGAATATGATCGGTTTGGATAACCGTCCCGCCGTGAGAGGGCTGGTGGAAATCCTTAGCGAATGGCTGGTATTCCGCCGTGATACGGTGCGCCACCGCCTTAACTATCGTCTGGAAAAAGTGCTCAAGCGTTTGCACATTCTGGAAGGTTTGTTGATTGCATTCTTGAACATTGGTGACGTTATCCATATCATCCGCACCGAGGATGAGCCAAAAGCGGAACTGATACGCCGCTATGGCCTGAGTGATACTCAGGCTGAAGCCATTCTGGAATTAAAATTGCGGCATTTGGCGCACCTGGAAGAGATAAAAATCCGTGGCGAACAACACGATTTGGAAAAAGAGCGCGATCATCTTCAGGCGCTGCTGGCATCAGAACGCAATCTTAACAACCTGCTGAAAAAAGAGATTCAGTCGGATGCTGAATTGTATGGCGACGATCGCCGTTCGCCGCTGCATGAGCGTGCGGAAGCCAAAGCCATGAGTGAGAACGATTTTGTACCGTCTGAACCGATCACTATCGTGTTATCAGAAATGGGCTGGATGCGTAGCGCGAAAGGACATGATATCGATCCTTCCGGATTGAGCTTTAAAGTGGGCGATAGCTTCCGCGCCGCCGCGCGCGGAAAGAGCAACCAGCCGGTGGTATTTATCGACTCAACGGGACGTAGCTATGCGCTCGACCCGATCACGTTGCCATCGGCGCGCAGTCAAGGTGAACCGCTGACGAGTAAACTGACGCCGCCACCGGGTGCCAGTATTGAGCATGTGCTGATGGCCGCGGATGAACAGCGCCTGTTGATGGCGTCCGATGCTGGTTACGGGTTTATTTGCACGTTCAGCGATCTAGTGGCGCGCAACCGTACCGGTAAGGCGATGATCACGCTGCCGGACAACGCCAAAGCGCTGGCACCGATTGTGATAGAGCGCGAAGACGACCTGCTGATGGCGGTCACTGCGGCGGGTCGCGTGTTGGTGTTCCCGGTTTCCGATCTGCCCAAGTTGTCGAAAGGCAAAGGCAACAAAATCATTTCCATTTCCTCGGCAGACTTCGCGGAAGGCAATGATCGCCTGGCTCTCCTGTTGGTTGTATGGCCGCGAGCGACGGTGAAGCTGTATTCCGGTAAGCACAAAATTATGGTGCGTGCAAGCGAACATCACGGTGAGCGGGGCCGTAAAGGCACCATGCTGCGTGGGTTACAAAACATTGACCGCATTGAAGTTGATGTGCCTCCAGCGAAATAAGGATAACAGCGAGGAGTAATGCGTTGCCTGATATTGCCAGATGGCGGTATCAGGCATCTCCCCCTTCCCTTTATTACCTGGTCAATGGCGCGGGTACCACGGAAAAGGATTACCCGTGTGTTTTATGCCGAAGTTGCTACACTAGCGGTGACGGTTGGCTTATGAGGTCGTTATGTTATTCATTATCCGTTTTGTGGTAGTGGTGATTTTTTCCATTCTGATTTGCCTATTCGGTACGATTTACTGCCTATTTAGCCCGAAGAATTCGCGCCACGTGGCAACCTTTGGTCATGCGTTTGGGCGGCTCTCGACCCTGTTTGGCCTAAAAGTAGAAGTCAGAGTGCCTGCGGATGCGGGAAACTATGGCAACTGCATTTACATTGCCAACCATCAGAACAACTACGATATTGTGACGGCGGCAAATGCGGTGCAGCCTGGCACGGTTACGGTCGGTAAAAAAAGCCTGGTTTGGATCCCGTTCTTTGGTACGCTCTACTACCTGGCAGGTAACTTGCTGATTGAAAGAGAAAATCGCGCTAAGGCGCATGGCACTATTGCGCAAGTTGTTCAACACATCAAAGAGCGCAATATTTCTGTCTGGATGTTTCCAGAAGGCACACGTAGCCGTGGTCGTGGGCTAATGCCCTTCAAAACCGGGGCGTTCCATGCCGCGATTATTGCAGGCGTACCGATTGTGCCTATTTGTGTGACCGACACGCACAATAAAATCAAACTGAACCGGTGGAATAACGGTTATGTAATCGTTGAAATGCTGTCACCGATTGACGCCTCTGCATACGGTAAAGAGCAGGTGCGAGAACTGGCCGCGCATTGTCATGATGTGATGGCGTCGCGTTTGGTTGAACTGAATGCTGAAGTGGCTGAGCTGGAGAAAGCAGCGAAGCGTTAATGTTTTACGCCATCTGCGTTTGCGGGCGTACACGGTTGATTAGCAAGATTACGGAGTTTTTATGTCACTTAGCCGCCGTCAGTTTATTCTGACATCAGGGCTTATAGTGTGTGCAATCGGACCCACCTGCGACGGCTCAAGCAAAGGGTAAGCAAAATTCGCTACCCATCACTCCGCTGTTGGTGGAGTGATGTCAAACTGATCTACGGCAACCGCCTAAAAATGAGCCAGTCTCCATGACCATCAGCGGCTTGGAGGTGCTATAGATCCATTGATGGGTCGAATCGTATGGCACCACACGTTTATAATGGGCTTGGCCGGCTTTAGCTGGTAGAAGACATCACCAACAAGGGCCTGCCTCTGCCTATTCCGAATCACTAAGGCATGGATGATTTTCCGCCGATTATTCAGGAAAGGATAGGATAAGCACATAACTTTGTGCGTTCCGGTCTACAACCCGTCCAGTAGCGGAGGCTTCCTGGTGATACGTTGCCGGTAAACGGTGTACAAGAATCGTTTGTCGAAGTCTCACCTGGTTGGGTGCGCCAGCATTTGCTGAATGCGTCAAATGCGCGCCGTTATGTGATGCGCCTGAGGGGACGGCCGCCCTATGTACCTTATCGCCAGCGATTTGGATTTTTACCGCTGCCGTTGGCGCTGAATCAACTTATCCCTCACGCAGGATAAACGCCGTGAAATTCTGATTGATATATCCTAGAGGGCGGTGAAGTGACCTCGACGGCAGGTGATGCGGAAACGTTGATGGAACCCGACTGCGTGGCTTGTTTGAGCCCTTCAGCATTCTGATATCAATGCAGATACTGATGTTAAAATCAACCGGTTTGCTGCCACTAGTGACGAACAATCTTCCCGCCCGTTTGCTGACGGATATTATGCTACCCGTCAATATCAGTCGGACGAGAGAGTTCCGTCTGGGTAATAGACTGCCGGGGATTAACGGTGCGATGTGGGATATGACGCGCACGGATGTACAGGCGTGGGAAGGACGCTGTGAACGTTGGATTGTTCACGCCGATTCACCACACACAGCCGCTCCACATTCAGGGGGCGATGTTTCCTGGTGCGCAGCATCAACGGCGCTGCTTCTGCTGCCGATCAAAGCGGCTGGTAAAGACACGGTGTGGGTGGACGATGCTGAACTGTTTGTTTATTTCCCCCAATCGTCATCGGTATCATTTCGGTTCCTCTTCTATATTATAGCCACACGCTGGAGATGGCGGATCGTGGTTCCACCGGACAGTTGGTGATGCAGTAAACCGCACGATAAGGGGGCGTAGACCCCTAAGGTTGCTGACAAACAGCCCTACGCCCTCCATCATTTCCGCCACTACTGTTATTCCCGTGCAGACGAAACACGTTGCTTCTCACAGAGATCCTTGGCTTTCGCCGAGGATGACGAGAGGTAAAGTGACTTTGCCATTGATCTAAGGGGCGCATGGCTCCCATTTGTTTTGTATTACAGATTGGCGTTTGGGTTACTTGGCGTTGCTAGCAGGTGTGGCAGCAGAAACCTTCAGCGTCTGTTTGAACCACTCCACCACACGATGAATCAGCGACTCTTGATACAACGGCAAATCGCCGTGATTCGCCCCTTCCAGCAATATACATACTCTGCCGGATTTTCGCTCTGTTTTAATGCCTTAAACAACTGAGCACTTTGTACCTGGGAAACCAGCGTATCCGCGCTACCGTGCATGATCAGGAACGGCGATTTTTTGCCGTTAATGTGCCCCATGGGGCTAGCGTTAAGGGCTTTTCTCATCCTTGCCGATAGTAGCACAAGCACCGGGGAAATCTCGGAAGGCCGCACCGTTAACCAGCAGTGCTTCGATTGACGCCTGTGAACGATGTACATCCTGAATATTCTCTGGAAAGCTAGCGCCGATGTTGAGCAGATTCGAGAAACTATAAAGGGTTACAACGGATTGCACATCTGAGTTTTGATCGCGATATTCTCCTTTTGACGTGCGGCGATGCACCTCCTTTCAAACTGGCTAGTTTGGTCAGGCTGAAAGCGACGGGATTCTGGCGACTGATACTGGCCATCGCGTTTAATGCAGAAGCATGATGGAAGGCTTTCTCAGCAGCATTTGTGGTGTCTAGCATTTGTGTCACATACCGCCAACCAACAGAATCCCCTAAAACGCCGATACGCTGCGGATCAATGCCGTATTCTGCGGCATGTGCGCGCATATAGCGCACGGCAGCTTTACCATCGACCACCGGCGAGGGAAAAGCGTCCGGTACTACGCAATATTCTGCTGCCGCAACGACAAAACCGGCTTGTGCCAGTACCAGACGCATCTCAGCGTATTTCTCATATTAGGCTGAAATCAGGTCGCCATCTGGGATGTAGGCAATAGCCGGTTTCAAGATGTTCGTGGAAAGGCACCAATAAAGACATTTTCAGTTGGCGCACTGAGCGTGTACTTTTGATTTGTTTATAAACGACGTTGCTGAGCGTATCGACTTGTCCACGGACTACTGGAATTTCAATGAATTCGGCGCCAGGAGTGTAGCCGGGGGAATTTCTGTGAGGCAGCATTGGCGGATTCTGTGAGGCAGCATTGGCGGATGTGGAGGCAATGCCTGTCACCATCGAGATGGACTTCCATGGTCGGGATATGATCATTTTAAAGCACACAATTTTTGCGAATAGTTAATAACCTAACGCGGGAAGAAGATGGTGACGTGGAACAGGCGATCGCCCAGATTCACGATCAGACTGACATCGGTGCCCGTTGGTTCGGTACACGAAATTTTATAAACGCTGTAGCAACGCGAACGATGTGGGAAAACTGATCCTTGATCCCCAGATGTTTTCCGACAAAATCTCTGAGATCGTGCTTATCAAATGTACTCATAGTCCTACTCCTTTTGTTCTTGATGTTAGGATCATATTGCGTCACTCTGTGAATTAATAACGCTGATTTTTCATCTAATTCATCCAAAATGGATATTGATTATGCACAATACAACGCTAGAACAATGGTTCTTGCTAGATAAGGTGATTGATCTGGGCAGCTTTGCGCATGCGGTGCAGGGCACGCACCGCATGCAGTCTTCGGTGAGCTTACAATCCGGCACTGCTTCAGGAGCTCCTTGGTGTGGCATTGCTAGAAGCTAAAGGGCGAAAGCGGAGATAACCCCTACCGGCGCGCTGCTGCTAGCGCAGGTTAAGCTGCTACTGAATGCGTTTCAGTATGTGGAAACGCAGGCGGTCACGCTTAAAAGGGGTGCGTACGCGTCTCGATCTGATGGTCGATAATGTATTTCCCCGTGAGACGCTGTTTGCCATCTTACGTGAATTTCAGCAGTTGCATCCTGATACCCATCTTCATCTGACGTAGATACTGGAGAACCAATCCTAGGACGTGGATGGCAATATGGCGGTACTGACGCGTCGTGAAGATATGATGGGGCAGGATGAATGGCTGATGAACATCGATTTTATTACCGTAGCACACCGCTATCACCCGTTACATCAACTCCCTGCACCATTACGTGAAAAAACACTGTTGCGCTATCCGCTGGGTACGAATTGCTTCTCGGGAAACAGCATGCCATTGGCGGTAACAGCGGCCACTGAATATTGGACGTTCTCCACCGTAGAATCGGCGATTTAAGCGGTGATGCATTAGGTTGGTTATGGCTGGTTTCCGGGAAGAGTGGATTACAGCACTGCTGGCGTCTGGAATGTTAAAAATGCTGGCATTAGGGGCACAGCACGCAACGCACCACGCCGCTGTACCTGTTCATCCAGCGGGTGCCAGCACCCGCTGGATGAACAGGTGAAAACGTTGCTGACACTGTTTCGACGCGCCAGCCGCAGTACACCCCAAATGGGGACCTACTGAATAAGCCTGCCTGTGGCTTAACACGTGGGGAAGATGGAAGATGGGTAGCGGGGGCAGCGTCGGGAAAATACTAGTCTAGCGTTTTCCGTCGAGAGGCTGTGACGAGCCTTGAACGGCAACCATACAAGCGGAAACGCGATTAGCCAAATCGACCGCCTGCGTCAGTGGCCAGCCCGCAGCAAGGCCAGTTAAGTAACCCGCTACAGTGCGCATCACCTTGCGCCTATTCTGTCTAACTATCGTGATTAGATATGGTGCCACTGCTTGCAGTGTGGCGTCCGGCGGATAAATCTATGCCCGTCCTTATCCAGTCGACAAATCAGCGTAAGCCCACTGCGCGCGGCGTACTGCTGTGCTAACGCGATAATATCGCCTTCGCTCAGTAGGTGACGCGCCTCATCTCGGTTTAGCATCAATAGCGTGCGATTGCCAAACAGCGCAATGATAAAGCCGGGTAGAATGCCCGATAGATGAGGGCAGAAATCGATCAATTTTTGTTAGGGCTGTGTGCCAGTACCCAGGCACGCAGTGCGGCATCGCCAGTACCAAACAACTCGTAGCTATTCACATAAATAAGCGTATCAGCGGCGTATTGAAGACGTTGCAACATCGCTGCGGTGATATGGGCCTCAGAGCCAGTGATACTGATAAAAGTGCACTCGTAGCCCGGCTCCGCCAGCGCCAAATACCAGCCGTTGTCCATATCGGGATAGCGTATCAGCACAGGCAGATGCAGTGCTTTCATGGTGCTTTTCACCGCGTCACCACAGGTACCGTTGCCCTCTGGAATACCGTTGAGTACCGGAGTGCCAAGACGGGTGTGCGCACGCGCGACGTTAAAGGCACCGCCGCCGATTTGCAGCCTGTTGTCTTTGGTTCACACATCTTCGACACTGAGTGGCGTACGTGGAACGCTCAGCAGTATATCGCCACAAACGCCGCCGATCACCAGCACGTGTCGAAGCGTTTTCCTTCATGCATTAGTGATTCTCATTAGGCTGTAGCATGATATAGAGGCCATAAGTTACGCAGCTGATACCGGCGGGCATGGATTCCGTCACCAGTTCAGTGCAATCCTCAACGAAAACGGATGGCGGACCCCGCCGATGTAATATAGAGAAGCAGCTTGCTCACGCAACTAACGGCACCATACGTGGTATTTACAACCGCGCTAAATACCTCGACAAGCGCAAAGAAATGATGCAATGGTGACCTGATTGGATAGGTTAGCCATCCTTGGCATTCACACAGCAGAGCTATCGGGAAATTCTGAGCTTTTTTGAATAATAGTGAATCGTACTGTTTTTCCAGGCAAGTTTTGATAGAAAATGCTTATAATCTCATGTGTTCAGTTTTCTCATTAAACCTAACTGCATGATTTTATTTGTAAGGATCTGTCGTTTCATCGTTGGGTGCAGCATAAAATATGTTTATTCAACAAAGCCTCATCACTGCCATCTTTTGAATTGTTTTACGTTATTTTCCGCATTAGCTCTCTAGGTTACGTCAATACTACTCAAAGCGGGGTAGTCTTGTCGACCATACTGTCAAGATAGTGCTAAACTTCTAGCCTTTCAGAAGTAGCTGTTTTTTATAATGTTCAAGCTGTTTAGTCGATATATTTCTGTGGGTGTTTTGAACACCGCAATTCACTGGTCATGCTTCGCTGCGCTGTTCAGTCTGATAGGGCTGAATCAATCTTTATCGAATCTTGTCGCTTTCTTCGTAGCGGTGACGTTCAGCTTTATAGCTAATGCCAAATAGACATTCAAGGCAAAGGCAACAACTGCCCGCTATATAGCATTTTTCATCTTTATGGGGGTATGGCGGCACTAACTAGTTACATTGCCGATCTTCTTCACGCACCTGCTATTATCACACTTATTGCTTTTTCGTGGTTCAGCCTAGTTGCAGGATTCATCTATTCAAAGTTCATTGTCTTTAAGGGGCTTAATGAAAATCTCTTTGGTTGTTTAAGTCTTTAACGAAGAGGCAACAATGCCGATCTTCTGTAAGACAGTGCGAGAGTTTGAAGAGTTAAAGGAATATGTCGTTGAGATAGTATTCATCAACGATGGGAGTAGTGATTCAACCGAATCAATCATCAATACACTGGCGGTATCAGATAAGTTGGTCGTTACACTCTCATTCACCAGAAATTTTGGTAAAGAGCCGGAGCTATTTGCAGGTCTAGATAACGCTAGTGGTGAAGCAATAATTCCTATTGATGTTGACCTACAGGACCCGATTGAGGTGATTCCTCATCTGATTGAGAAATGGAAGTCCTGCGCAGATATGGCTCTTTCTAAAAGAACTAACCGCTCTACTGAGCGGCACCTGAAGCGTAAATATGCTGAATGTTTTTACAAACTTCACAATAAAATCAGCTCACCAAAGATTGAAGAGAATGTGGGTGATTTTCGACTAATGCTGATAAACTCGTTCGCTTCATCGATACGCGATTCTCTCTCAGTCTCGACTAACGCAGCGTAGTCAACAAGGACGGTGGAAATCACACCGTCTTTGTAAAATTACGCGCCGTAGATATCAACAACCATCAGGCAAGGAGTCAGTTTCAACCACATCAAATCCAGCAGGGTATAAATTTGACACATCCTCGGCAACAGAACATATAACGTTGGTTTCAAAATCAACGCAAAATTTATATTTTTGTGAATTTCACAATGGCATCATAAAAATCCAATTCCATTGGTATGGATGAAGTATTGAACACCACTGCCATAGAGTTTAATATCGTGGTGATACTGTGATATTTTTCTAATTCCATCATTTTATCCTGCTATTGTTCGCCATGCACCATTTATATATATTTGAAGCAGTCGGTATGTAAAAATACTCCGTATTCCGTAGTATTAGCATCGTGCCACGCTCTGGATTAGTACACATCAGATGCGCATACAGGCGATTTTACTGGCGAAGGGGAAGATTAAGCGATGATCGAATATCACCTGAAACTGCCGTGGCACCATCGTTAAACACCTACTGGCGACACGCACGATATCAGCACTACATCAGCGAGAAAAACAAAGAATACCAACAAAGTATCATCCAGATGATCCAGTAGCAATACCTCAATATCAACACTCCCGCAAGACTGAAAATTTCCATCATCGCCAACGCACCATACAAACGCCGCCGTGACCTCGACAACCTGAAAAGGCGATTTTCGATTCGCTCACGCATGCGGGCTTCATGATGCTGGACGACGAACAGATAGACGATTTCAGGGTAAGGCCACGACGAGCAGGTGAAGGCTGGAAGCTTGGATATCGTTATCATGGCGTTGGAGGTGACATAAGAAAGAGAGGGCGATTGACGGCGGAATATATTCCGCTTATTCGGGCACTTCTGGCCTCCGGTATGCTGGTGACTGAGGTGGCGAGGAAATTCGAGACCAGCAAGCTGCATATCTACAGCATCAGGAACGGCAAAACTGGGGCGGTGAAGTGAAAGATATTCGATACCTTGACGGCATGGGGAAATTGGAGCGGCTCACGCATTGGCACCGAGTATAAGGCAGCATGGCTCCTCGTTACGGCCAGCAGCGATATCTGGCCCATGCTGTCTGATGCCGATGGTGAAATAATTGACCGTGCGGTAGGGCGGCTGAAGCACTTTCACCCGCTGGGATACGATATCGTTGTGGCGTATTACAGGGGCAAAGTGTCGTACCGAGCCATAGAGCGGGAAATTGATCAGAACAACAAGTATGTTGCAGCTATTCTAACTCGCGCTGAAACCTACATTGCAGGCCGGGTGGCTGAGCTTTTGGAGGCGGCTTGACAACATACTTATTATACACGGCCAACCGCACTCGATAGCTTTGTGGCTTTTCTTGTGCCTGTAGAACGGCGTAAACACATCCGAAGACCTGGTGGAGAGGCGTAATATAATTCCCGAAAAGGGAATATGCCCGGAGTTTCGTATAAGGCTCTAGTTGATACCAGGCTATCAGCGGCTAACTGATAGCCATGACTAAAACTTATACGGAGGCCAATATGGCTGCATTAGCGATTACATCGATAGAGTTTAATTTCGAAAATCACAACATTCGTATGGTAATCATTGATGATAACCCGTGGTTTGTGGCTGCTGATGTTTGTACGACTTTTGGAATAAAAAATCCGTATAACTATATAACTAATTGAGAATATTAGATAAAGATGAACGGTCTAGGTTTAATCTGTGGCGGCATGGAGCGGTAAATATCATCAGTAAATCTAGTCTTTATACCTTTATTTTACGCTGCCGTGATGCTATTGAACAGGGGACTTTGCCTTGGCGGTTTCGTAAATGAGTCACGAACGAAGTCCTTCCTTCAATTCGTAAGACTGGGAAATATGAATACCCTACTTACCAGCCTGAAGCCCGAGAGCCACTAACCGCTGACGATACATCTCATTTTGCTCGGCTTATTGGGGCGTAGCAAACGGCTTTCGATTCGAGCGGTCATGGAGTAATGCTATTTGGCATGCAGTACGTTATGCAGCGTGAGTCTCTTCCAAACAACATTTTGGCGTGACCATACCCCGACACTCGCGGAAGAGTGCCAGCGCATTTATAGTTTCACTAATGTGCTGAAAGAGGTCATATACGACGCTGAAAAGCAGGCTGTCCGGCGAGTTCTCAAGAATCGAGAGGACGCGGAAGCGATGGTATCTGAAATGAAATAGCTGCTTGATGAAACTAATCAATAACACAGTCTGTTACTGACGAATACCTTGTAACGATGGCAATAAGCGTATGTCTAGTACTCGCGTGCACCTTTGAAGTGGGTTGCACTGCATTTACTGGCTCGGAATTGTATTTTCACAGTCATCCTACTTGACACGCCTCAGCGAAAATTGACGCCGTAGGCGGTGATGAAACAAGGTGTGGTGACAGGGCAAAGAATATAAAGCCTAGCCAGCGCAGGTTAAAGGGCTGGAAATGACTAGCGACGGCAGCGCCCCGATCCCTACTCTAGCAGTAGGCAACATCGACGGCACAATTACCGCGCTGTATCTGGCTTATCAAAGGTGCGGCTCATACTACGTTTATGCACTATCTTGATGCGCGAAATTTTCCTGAAAGTAACGTCAACGCCGATCCAATGCAGGAGTGGTTAGAGGTCTGGTATATCGACAACAAAATCGCAGAAAGCGATGAATCAATCAGCTTCAAATTGTCATCACCGGGCAGACCTGCAAGGCATCATGATCCCCACTCGCCAAATACACAGTTTTGCGTACCTGGTGCATGTGCGCGACCAGTATAGGGACGTCATGTGGTTATACTGGAACTGCCTATTTTGATGCTGATGGCAATCCTATTGACGATCCGTCGCTAGATGAATGTTCAGGGTTGCTATCGACCAGCTGTAAGCTGCGTTTTCATGAAGATGCTGAATTACCGTTTTGCAGTTTCCCCGTCTCCGCGTTGATTTAAGAGGTAAATAGTGAAACTCAGTAAATTAATCATTACAGAAATACTGGCTCACGATGAGCACGTCTACCTAACGGTGAAATGCTGCATCACATGTACGGTCAACTAAGCCAGAAAGTGCCCTACGGCGGCTACTGGGGCGGCTACTGGCTGGACAGAACCATAACCCGTTTGCACTATACAGTAGTATACAGTAGGTGTTAATGTCGGTAGAAATTGAGTTTCATCCCCTGAAAACCGTTAGTTTATACGGGGTGTACTTGGGCAACCTTTGTGCGTGCACATCGCCTGGCGCTTGAGAGCCGCCAGGAAGCTATCAAGGCGGCGTGATTATCCTCTGATAACAAATACTCCTATGCTTTCGGTGGACCGGTTAACTCCATCGCTCAGGGCAATCCGGTGCCCATCCTGTATGATGGTTGCCGAATTGATGGCACAATTATCTCAGCGGGTATTTACGCAAAAGATCAGCAGTAACCATTCCGTTCACTTCTTAAGCCGCTCTCAGCGGTTTTTTATTTATGGAGTATTCATGACGATCAGTGGTTAAAAAAGTGGTGGTGCAATGCCCAGACGCTGGTTGAGTCGCCGAATTCTATTCAATCCACGTCCTACGCAAAATTTTGTTGTCGCTGGGTGAGGGTGTGAATTTAGCGGGGATGGATGGCGCCCGTGTTTTTTGGACGGTATACAGATCACTGATGCCAATGTAGTAACGCTAATTTTCCGGGGTGACATGGTAGTTTCGTTCTGGTACATCCGATCAATCCTACATACCCGGCTTCCCTGGCCTTGAGAATAAAATCACCGTCAGCACAGAATTAACCAGCCAAACAGCCTGGGTGCGTTCGCGCACCAATACCTAACTTTCCGCTGTGCGTCTGCGCTTTTCATGGTCTGCACTTTAGCAACAGTTGGATAACGGTGATGTTGTGGATATCGTATTGAGTATTCCATTAGATGTAGCCACGGATGGTGGCAGCTATAAGGAACTGCTGAAAACAGCAGTAGATGGTAAAACTACGCCAAAATACGAGCACAGTCACTGCATTGACTTACCCGATGCAACAACCGGCTGGCAAAATGGTCATTGACGCCATCACGGAAATCATTGATGCGAAATTACGTTACCCGAAAACCGCATTGCTGTTTGTTCAGTTTGATGTCAAGCAGTTCCAGAATGTCCCGGTGATTTCCTGTGAGCCCGCTGGGTGCATTATCCGCGTTCCTACGAACTATAACCCTGTAGTCCGCACTTGGTGTGGCATGGGACGGCACTTTTAAATGGGCGTTCACCAACAACCATACCTGTGTGTATACGACATACAGATCAGCGATCGCTTTGTCCTTGGCAACCGTATCAAAGCTGAAAACTTTTCCGTTTCGAAGTGGACGCTATAGCAGATTTCGCAGTATTGCAACCAGTTTGCTCCTGATGGCTGTGGTGGTAGCGGCACCGAGCCACGATTTTTATGCAACGTGTATATCCAGTCGTAGGAAGAACCCTGAACTGTACTTAACGATCTAGCCGCCATTTTTCGCGGTGCTACGTTCTTGTACAATACCAGATGAACGTAATCATCGATATGCCACGGGACATTGATTACATAGTCACACGCGCCAACGTGAAAGATTGGAAGTTCACCTACAGCGATGCCAGCGAAAAAACACATTATAGCCAGGCCATGTTGTCGTGGTCTGATCCAGCAAAAGGTTATCAGGATGCTGTTGAAGCCGTCAATGATAACAATCTGGTTAAGCGATACGGAATCAAACAGGTTGAAGTGACGACAATTGCTTGTATTCGATAGATAGAGGTGATCCGCCGTGGTAAATGGATTTTTCACACCAATTTTGCTAGTGGTTTTGTCATCCCACTATCAGGATTCGAAGCTGGCTTTCTAATTTGGAAAGAGCAAGGCGTTCTAACTTTCTCTTCTGACTACCTGCCGGTCAAGGTAGCTAAGTTCGTTGACTACAGTGGTACGTGGTCTTTTTTCGGGCGTGTTATCGACCTTGGCAGCAGCGGATATATTGTGCCGGTAACTCAGTCGATTGGCAAGCTATATCGCAGCTACAATTTCAACTGATTTGCGAAGTGGATGAGATGTGGCCATTTGTTGGAAACAAAAAACGACAGCGTTGGCTATGGTATGTATGAGCGCTGTGTTTGAAGCGGATTATCCCTCATGCATTTGTGCCTCTCCTGCGTAAGTTGCTGGAACTGCTCTCAGGGTTCAGAGTGGCATTTT
>JBPETC010000034.1:0-18049 GCA_051710325.1 Symbiopectobacterium sp. | reverse complement strand
CTGCTGGGATAACGCCCCTATGGAGCCATTCTTCCGGAGCCTGGAAGACCGAATGGGTGCCAACGAAGGCCTATAAAAGCTTCAACGAGGCTCAGAGTGCGATAATCCGCTACATCCACCGGGCTTACTCACTGGTATAACAGTGGTCTGACGCCAAACGAATCTGAGCGACTCTACTACTTACAGTCTAATCCGGTGGCCAGTATTAGTTGAGCACTACAGAGACATCCGCGTCATACAATTCTTTAAATGCAGCCGCTATCTCACGGGGTCATCCCTTTGGTGTATAGCGACAGGATTTGGTTATACATCCCGGTGATCCGGGTCTAGTTTTTCTTCACCAGTTGCAGTTTGAAGGAGCCGTCACGATCGAGAGGAGTTAAGCAGTTACAGTATGCCATACTATAATCCGTGGTAACGGTCTTTGTCGAATAGTCGTTTTAGGAGTTGATATCTGATTTAGGATAATTTTATCGTAGTCCAGATGGTGGAAAATTTCGGCGTTGAGAGCATGCTCAACGCATGATTTTATTTATCACGCGATCGAACTGGCTGAGATTTTCAGGGTTTTGAGATTTTTGGCCAGTTCATTAGCCAGAGCCTGCAACTTTTTTCGTCCATAAAATAACCTGCTTTTGATGTTGGATTGAACATATCAAAATTAGGCAATTACATAAATTTATGTACAGGCTATGGGAAACTGTCCACATGTAGCGATTAGAACGCGGTGATATCTTTGAACAGGCCCACTTTTAATTCGTTAGCGGTATAGATCTGCTTTCCATCAACCAACACTTCACCATCTGCAATTCCCATCACCAAACGGCGATTGATAACACGCTTGAAGTGAATACGGTAGCTGACTTTTTTAGCCGTTGGCAATACCTGACCAGTGAATTTCACTTCACCTACCCCCAGCGCACGGCCTTTACCTTCACCGCCTAGCCAGCCCAGATAGAACCCGACCAACTGCCACATGGCATCTAATCCTAGACAGCCTGGCATCACCGGATCGCCGATAAAGTGGCAACCAAAGAACCACAGGTTAGGCGTAATATCCAATTCGGCTTCGATATAGCCTTTGCCATGATTACCGCCGTCTTCCGTCATTTTGACGATACGGTTCATCATCAACATGTTCGGAGCAGGCAACTGTGGGCCTCGAGGGCCGAACAGTTCACCAAGGCTGGAGGCAAGAAGGTCTTCCTTCGTATAAGATTCGCGTTTATCTACCATATTCTTAGTAAGCCTTATTCTAGTGAGGCACGCAGGCTAGCTTATACCTGTAAGCTGAGCAACCCAGAAACATCTGGTTCAACCAGTTTCTCACCGAAAAAGTTACGGAAAATGGCGTCGCTCCGGCGGTGAGAATTGCGCAATACGTTCTTTGATCAAGTCAACAGATTCGCTTGTTGTTTATCGTCATAAAGCATATTGGTTAATAATGTGATGGCTTCCGGCAGCGTTTCCACTGGAATGATGTGGAATTGTCCGGCTCGAATGAATGGCCTTAACCACATCAGAATTCAGAGTCAAGTAACGAAGATCGGCAGACGGAATAATGACATTCTGATTGCCAGTGAGTTCTCGTTGCTGACAAATTTACAAGAAACCTTCAATCTTCTCATTAACGCCGCCAATGGGATGCACGCGGCCAGACTGATCGACCGAGCCGGTGATCGCGAGTTGCTGATTAATCGGTTGCAATGATAACGCACTGATTAATGCGCACAGTTCTGCCAGCGTCGCACTATCACCATCAACTTCACTGTAGGATTGCTCAAAAACCAGCAATGCAGAGAAGGGCAGTTGTTATTCTAGCTCCAGTTTGGAAATCAGAAATGCCTGCATGATCATCATGCCATTGGCGTGTAAATTACCTGCAAGCTCTACTTTGCAATCGACATCGGTAAATTCACCATCGCCAGGGTGAACAACACAGCTAATGCGAATGGGCTCACCAAATGCCACCGGATGACCAGGTATTCGAGTACCGAGAGTTCGTTAATTTGACCAACGACTTCACCCTCAGTTTCTATCACTATCTGTCCCAGCTCAATTTCGTCATGTATACGCTCTGCAAGATAGCCTTCTCGCCAGTCTTGGGCGACGATCGCCTCCGTGAGGTTTGAGCGGTGATATGCGCTTCCTTGGCGTAAATGGCAATTTACTTGAGCTGATGCGTAAGCCATTGCGGACAACAAAGCGGCAGGCTCCCCTGATCGCCACTGTAACGCACGACTAATTGCATCAATGAAGGCTAGGCATCTGGCGTGAGCAAGGGGAGATAATTGGCGGTGCATAATGCATTAATGTATGCACACCAGCGCAACATATCATGTTCGTCAATCAGCGGCAATTCGGATTCAAATTCATCGTAAACGGCCAGGTCACGCAGGTCGGGTTCAATATGGTATAAGACACTAAGGCTTTCGCGATCGCCGACCACGATTAGCCGAATGTTCATAGGCACCGGCGGAATGGCGACGGCTAAAGGCCTCCTTTCATCAGGTGAAAGCCAATGATATTGTACTTCTGCGATAATTTTTTCAGACATAATCACAGTAATGGCTGTGCTAACAAGGTTCGTGCGGTCAGGATCAACGTGCCGCCATTGATACGGTGTAATAAGCCGGGTTGCAGACTGATGTATTCCTAAAATAACGGACACAGCCGAATAACTATTCTCCTTCGATCCATGCCTGGAATTCGCATGCCTGCTTGGCCGCGAAATTATCATCAAGTTGCTGCGCCAGTTGAATCTCAACCCGATCGTGCTCAATACGATAGCGGCTACCACGAGGGGCTGAGATCGGTTGGCACAGATGCCTTTCCGCACCTGTAATAAGTGCGAGGTAATCATGGGTCTCTTCTACCTTCACCAACATATAGGGCGACGATGAGCACGGATGGAAAATACCTTCAGGCTACCCGCCAGTCGGGACTGAAGCGCAGCAAAATCCAGCGATTCAAGCTTGTCTGCTCGATCGAACAGAGACTAATAAGAAGTATAGTCCGGCGGCAGATGCTGCCATGCAAGTTGGTTACTGGTCAAAGTATCAAAGGTATTTGTCTGAATGAAGAGCATGATTATAAAAGAATAATACCTGCTGCACAAAATAGATGAAATGTTGGAACGTTATGGAAATAGATAATTGATGTGTGATAACTCCACCTCTTGATATTGATGGCAAAAACTCTCTAACCTTGAGAGGAAAGTTGACTAAAAACTGTTATGCTAAGGTAAGCGTTACACGGTCATTGAATAATTTATCATGAAATATCAACAGTTAAAGAATCTTGAGTGCGTTTGGAAATGGAAATAGCTAATGAAAAACACCGAGAAGGTGAAGCCATTACGCGCTTCATTAAGTAAAGTGCGGCTGATGATACGGTAGAGGCGTTGCTAAAAATGGCGAATCAACCGGTGCTAGTGCTTGCCTGGATTAAACAGTGCATGAACCCTGCGTTGGAAAACTGTCTCAAGCAAACGACATGCGCACGCCGCAAGCGCCATTTCAATACCGAAAGCCAGCTCACTCGCAAAAAATCTATCGATCTTGAATATCTGGTTTGACAACGGCTGGCGGCATTAGCAACCCGTCGTAATGCGACGCTGTCAGAAACCGTATTGCAATTGATTGAAGATGTTAAGTCAAAAGAATGTTATGCGAATCAAATGTCATTGCTAAACAGGATCTGAAAGCGATCTTGTCTCAAGACGATGGCAACATAAAAAGCAGCTTATAGAAAAAGAATTCTTCAAAAAGGAAGTAAAAACCTCGCAATCGCGAGGTTTTATCAATATAAGATTATTCAGAAACGAATAACTTAAGCTTGAGGCTGAGAAATGACGTCTTTGATGCCTTTAACTTCGATCTCAACGCGACGATCCGGTGCCAGGCAATCAACCACCAGGCAGTCAATCAACGCTGCACGCGGTTTCGTATTATCGCAAGTAGAGCCACCAGTAACCGGGTTGAATTTACTCATGCCACGTGCAGAGATCTTGTTAGCCGGGATACCCTTGGATACCAGGTAAGACAAGACGTTTTGAGCACGATGTTCAGATAGCGCCTGGTTAGCCTCTACAGAACCGATGCGCTCGGTGAAGCCCAGAACAACAATAGAAGAACCGTCTTTAGGATCTAGATTGCTCAGTTGTCTGTACAGTTGGTCCAGAGACTGACGACCTTCTGGTTTCAGAGTATCTTTACCGGGATTGAACAGAACGTCAGAACGCAGTGTGAAATGTTTGGTTTTTACAACTGGTGCTGCAACCGATGCCGGAGCATCGCCCTGACCGAAACGGTAGGAAACGCCAACGCTCATCAGCAGGTTATCAGGACGTGCACTAACGGTGTCAACATCGCTAATGTTATTGGTCCACTGATAGTCAACGCGAGCAGCCCAGTCACGATCGAAAGAATATTCGATACCGACAGCAGCCAGTGGGGATACGCCTGTGTCTCTGTCGCTCAACTGAGTAGTGCCATTTTTGCCGTTTGCGTCAACACGCCATACCATGCCGCCCAGACGAGTATATACGTCCAGATCTTGCATTACCGGATAGCTTAATTTTGCAGCCAACTGAACGCCCTGAGCTTTGAAAGCGGCACTGTCAGTTGCACTGTTCTGAGAACCTGAATATTTCAAACGGCCCAGCCAGTCATAACCTAATTCAAAGCCCAGATATTGGTTTGCCTGATAGCCGACGAATGCGCCTGCGCCCAATTTGCTTTTGATTGGGTTATTGTTAATGCCGTCGAAGCCATTACCGTAGAAATCGGTGTCGTGAAACTGAGAAACACCCAGTTTACCACCAATGTACCAGGTTTCTTCTTTGGGAGCTGCTTGTGCTACTGTGGCAAAGCCAGCCAGTGCCACTGCAATTGTGATAGTTATTTTTTTCATTTTACGCCTCATTATCATCCAAATCGGCAATCAGCATTAATGCCAATAGGCCTTTGGTTAAATCCTTGACTGAATCCACTGCTCTTAATTTATAACTTACTTCCAGCCAACTGGTATTATGCAAAGAGCGATTCCAACGCGTTAAAGTCTACAACTTGATACGAAAGTTACAAGTACGATATGATCTGCCTTGTAGACAAGGCAGCGTTTTATACATACTTCCTAACAAATAATAGTTTATTTTGGCGAATCACAACATTTATCGTAATGGTCGACTCGCATCATAATCTGTTGAAAGAAGCTATCCGGTGATAGTACGCGCTGTCAAAATGATGCAGAGAAGACGCGAAGCATAAAACATATAGCGCGGCATCATTGCCTTTGAAGAAACCGCGCAAGTTGATGTTTCAGGTTTTAGGCAACGGCGCTGAATGGTGTTTATACCATTCAATCAGCTCGTTTCTTACCCCTTTTGGCAAAGCGGCCTGATGCGTTATACAAATTGCGCCCGCCAACGCCAGTAAAATATTCACACTGGCATGTTTACTGACATGCTTTTAACTTCAAGTAGCTCTTCTTTGCGCCGTGTTGTTTCAGCTCGTCAGCATTTCTGATTCCTTCCTTCCATAACATTCGCTCAAGATCGTGATTCAGATTGGGCAAATCCTTTAACCGTGTGCAATGATCACGCTCTGATTTATCCTGCTCTGCGCCCTCAAGCGACATTTTGGCCAATTGTAGCAGCTGAATCGGTTCCTCCCATAAGACCTCCACCACTAGATAGTAACTCAATGGAACGGGCATGCCTCGTTTGGTATAAACCAAGTGCGGCATATTCAGTGCAAGGAAATAAGGCTCACAACGCTTGTTCGCACGTAAATAAAGGTTTCCGTTGGAAATAAGGCCAAAGATCGTTTTATCTGCAGCGATGCTATAACCGCCAAATTGAGAACGGGTGTTGATTTCTCCCAATGAAGAGAAAGAACCTTTTGATTGCAAAATCCTTTTTTGCATAACTGATTCATACAACACCCTTTTAGTATTGAAAATCAATCCTCTGTCTGTATATGTTTCCTAACATTTTAAAGTAATTAATCACAAGGTTGGTACGGCTTCAAACACAAAATGTGATCTCCGCCACTGCTATGCTAATTATGCGAAGTGCTTCTAAAAAATCAGGTTGATTTTCATTTATAGCCGATATATTATATATACATAAAGTTACGCTAAGGATGAAACCCATCATGCGTTCGCACTCTATTCGTTCAGAACGTCATCAGCCAGCCTCACTGCACAGCGCTCCGATTCCATGCCACACGGTTGCATGGATACGGCCAGCGGTATCATCAGCAAAATCGACTACAGTCTTGAGCACCCAATGACAATGCTTCTATTACTTCCCCTTTTGCAAAAATTAGCCGCGCAATCACGTTTTGACTACTATAAAGCTTGGCCCCACAACAAAAATAGCCGCTACTGGTTACAGCAGTCGGATTTGCCCTTAGATAAAGTAATTCAACCTTATCATTTCAACCCCAACGAAACCGTAGACGCAATGGGAAAGCGCTGTTAACGGGAAATTACAGCGTTGTCTTATGCTAGCTTGAGCACCATTTGATAGAAGAAGAAAGTGTGCGTTTGAGGAAATCTGCCTAAAAAGGAAATACCTACGGATTTATCATGAGACCACAGTATATAAACAAAGAAGGCGATGGACTATTTTCTTACCTAAAAATTTATTCAACGCTGTACCATTAAGTAAATTAAGATTTTTCTCATCTGCGTGTCGTCATCCTGGTTTGCTTGAGGCTAAAACCAGGAATAAGCAGGTGTGCCATTCAACTCCGTCAGTTCTGGCAAAACATCGATGATCAGACCAATTTGCTGAAAGACCAGTGTTGCCCCTTGATATCTGGATCGGGGCAAGTCGCTGTACCTGCTATTGACGTGTCAATAGCACTTCTCTCTATGTTTGTAACATCAATATCAGGATGGTGCAGTGCTGCATCAATATAGCAAATAGCGTCATCCAGCAGTTGTAGCGTCTGCGCGGCATCACCAGCTTTTCTCGGTGGACACCGAGCGTAGAAATATAGCTCAGCAGCGTATGGTTAAGACACATAAAGCGAAACGCATCATCAAGCGTATTTCTGATGGCATGGGGCTCAGAAGACATGTTTACGACAAAAGAGTCCAGCTCCGCATCGCTGTTGTGCGCATTACGGCGCGCGATACGGTAACGCAAACTGTTACTTTTACCTTGATGATATTATTCAAGGATGGGGACGGCGTGCCGTGTGCTGGGGTGTTTTAATCCTTCTAAAACCTCAGAAGGCTATTACATACTGGCAAACGATCGCGATGAAATATGGTTTATTTGCAATCGGTACGTACGCGTTGTGACGTTGGACGCATCGCATAAAGGTGTCGGGTATCCGCTAGATCTCTCGCTTCACTACTGAGATCGCACACTGCCGACGCGATCTTAGGCTATTGTGTTGCCAGATAGCGCAGGCCATCTGGCAACAACAGAATTAGCGGCTAAACAGATCGCGACGTTTAGGCTTGAACGGCTGGGCAATCAGCACCAGCACACCCATCACCAGAAACGCACCGAAAATGACCAACATCCACTGCGGCATGACCAGTGACAGGAACTGCCATTGACGCTCTGCACAGTCACCATAGGCGACGAAAACGGAGGGCAGCCATTTGTCCAATGGAAGCCATGACGGGAAGTTGACAAAGAAATCACACACGGCAAACGGTGAAGGATGCACCATGACATTGGTGTGCTCCCAGGCGAGCTTTAATCCTTCGATAGCGCTATAGATCCACAGGAAAATTGCTGGATAGCGCAGCAGCGTTGCAGGGGCGATAGCACCCAGCAGCCCGACTCCCATCACGCCTAACAGTGCGCTACGCTGGTAAATACAGAGCACACAAGGTTTGAGCAACATGACATGCTGAAAATAAAGCGCGACCAATTCAAAGGAAAACGCCGTTAAAGCCATTAACAGCCAGGCACCGCGCCTACGTGAGCAGCAGTTAAGAAATCGCAACATAACGAATATTCCATGCTGAAAAAATGATCGATTTGGCGGCAAAGGCAATGCCGCCATCGTTTTACTGAGCAAAACGTAACAATCTATTTATTTGATACTATATTTATATATCATTTTTGCGATTGCTATCCTTTGATAGATCGCACGCTATGGCTAAGGGTTGTAACCCGTTCACTATACACGATAGTTGTGCGTAGCGATGTGTCTATATTTACAGTTTTGGTAGCGCTATCCATTGCCATTCAGTAAGTAGTTCTGTTGCAGGCACTAAACTTGGGTCAATCATCCAATAAATTAATCACAGTATAAACCCATCCTGTTTTGGATGTGGAAATACAGTGATTAATTTATTGGATGATTGACCGATCTCTGGCGATATGTCTTCATGATGGCCGGATACACAACAGATGAGGGCAGGCTGTGAGTCATGTAGGCATCGATCGTATTAGTCCTTTTTATAATAATCAGTTAAATAAATCAGGAGAATCCAGTGCGCTGGTTACCGCTATTCCCACTCTTTCTTTTTGCCTACATTGAAATTTCGTTGTTCATCCGCGTTGCGGAAGTACTAGGCATCGCGGTGACGTTGCTGCTGGTGGTGTTCACCTCGTGTATTGGCGTTTCTCTGGTGCGTAATCAGGGCGTGAAAACGTTTATTCAGATGCAACAGAAAATCGCGGCGGGAGAGAGCCATGCGGCGGAAATGGTCAAAAGCGTATCGCTGGTATTGGTAGGCTTTTTGCTGCTGCTGCCCGGTTTTTTTACTGACTTCCTTGGATTACTGCTGTTGTTGCCCCCGGTGCAAAAGCGGTTGACGGTCAAATTGATACCTCATCTGCATATTTGGCGCGGCGCTGGTATCACATCGTCCGGCATTAATGACAATACCTTTGATGGTGAGTTTTACCGCAAAGATGACGATTGCAAAAACCTCGAACACGAAGACGATCAAGACAAATGATACTGATTGAGAAAAAGATATTAACTGTATGGTTTATATTTTTTATTTCATCTCATCAGAATTTCATCACTATCGCAAAAAAAAATCCTTCTTCTCCCTTGAAGGGAAGCGAATCGTCCCCATTTATAAATCCATAAGGCGGGTATGAGAATGTACCCGGCGTTAATCCCAAACTGATATGGGCTTTCTCAAAGGAGAGTTATCGATGAAAATTCGTCCATTACATGACCGCGTGATCGTTAAGCGTAAAGAAGTCGAGTCTAAATCTGCTGGCGGTATTGTTTTAACCGGTTCTGCTGCGGCTAAATCTACCCGTGGTGAAGTACTGGCAGTGGGCCATGGCCGCATTCTGGAAAACGGCGATGTAAAGCCGTTAGATGTAAAAGTTGGCGATATCATCATTTTCAATGATGGCTATGGCGTGAAAGGCGAGAAGATCGACAACGAAGAAGTCCTGATCATGTCTGAAAGCGACATTCTGGCTATTGTTGAATCCTAATCATCTGAATCGAACGAATTTAAGGGAAATAAACCATGGCAGCTAAAGACGTAAAATTCGGCAATGACGCGCGCGTAAAAATGCTGCGCGGTGTGAACGTTCTTGCTAACGCAGTAAAAGTGACTTTAGGCCCGAAAGGCCGCAACGTCGTTCTGGATAAATCTTTTGGCTCTCCGATCATTACCAAAGACGGCGTATCCGTAGCGCGTGAAATCGAGCTAGAAGACAAATTCGAAAACATGGGAGCTCAGATGCTGAAAGAAGTGGCCTCCAAAGCGAACGACGCGGCGGGCGATGGCACTACCACAGCAACCGTACTGGCGCAGGCTATCGTAAACGAAGGCCTGAAGGCAGTTGCCGCAGGCATGAATCCGATGGATCTGAAACGCGGTATCGATAAAGCGATTATTGCTGCGGTTGAAGAACTGAAAAAACTGTCCGTCCCTTGCGCTGACACCAAAGCCATTGCTCAGGTCGGTACCATCTCTGCCAATACTGATGACACAGTGGGTAAACTGATCGCTGAAGCCATGGAAAAAGTGGGCAAAGAAGGTGTAATTACCGTAGAAGAAGGCTCCGGATTACAAGATGAACTGGCCGTTGTGGAAGGGATGCAGTTCGATCGCGGATATCTCTCCCCGTATTTCATCAACAAACCAGAAACCGGTTCTGTTGAGCTGGAAAGCCCATTAATCCTGCTGGCTGACAAAAAGATCTCCAACATTCGTGAAATGTTGCCGGTACTGGAAGCCGTTGCCAAAGCAGGAAAACCGCTGCTAATCATCGCAGAAGATGTTGAAGGCGAAGCGCTGGCGACGCTGGTGGTGAACACCATGCGCGGTATCGTTAAGGTTGCCGCTGTGAAAGCGCCGGGCTTTGGCGATCGTCGTAAAGCCATGCTGCAAGATATCGCTACCCTGACTGCGAGTACCGTTATCTCTGAAGAGATCGGTCTGGAACTGGAAAAAGCCACTTTGGAAGATCTGGGTCAGGCAAAACGCGTGGTGATCAATAAAGACACCACCATCATCATCGATGGTGTGGGTGATGAAGTGGTTATTCAAGGTCGTATTGCTCAGATTCGTCAGCAGATCGAAGACGCAACGTCTGATTACGATCGCGAAAAACTGCAAGAGCGCGTTGCCAAACTGGCAGGCGGCGTTGCAGTTATCAAGGTCGGCGCAGCCACCGAAGTGGAAATGAAAGAGAAGAAAGCGCGCGTTGAAGATGCGCTGAACGCGACCCGTGCTGCCGTTGAAGAAGGCGTGGTTGCCGGTGGTGGCGTAGCACTGATTCGTGTAGCCAATGCCATCCGCAATCTGCAAGCTGAAAACGAAGATCAGAACGTGGGTATTCGTGTTGCTCTGCGCGCGATGGAAGCTCCGCTGCGTCAAATTGTGGAAAACGCCGGTGAAGAACCTTCCGTTGTTGCGAACAACGTGAAAGCGGGCGAAGGTAACTTCGGTTACAATGCCGCAACTGAAGTTTACGGCAACATGATCGACATGGGTATTTTGGATCCGACCAAAGTAAGCCGTTCTGCACTGCAATATGCAGCATCCATTGCTGGCTTAATGATCACCACCGAATGTATGGTAACCGAGTTGCCGAAAGAAGATAAAGGTGACTTAGGTGCTGCTGGCGGCATGGGCGGTATGGGTGGTATGGGCGGTATGATGTAATCAATGCCGGGCACTCGCGCGTCGCGCTGAGGCCAGGATGAGTGACATCAACACGCCTCTATGCTCTCACATGAACACTATCTGGTATATCATCAGATAGTGTTTTTTATGTCCCGTTTTTGCCTTTTTTCTGTACAAGCGGCGATCAAATTTTGCCAACGCATTGTCAAAGATTAAAAGCTTATCACATTGCGCACCAAACGGTGGCAGGGTGTGCCGAGGCGTGATGTTTGTGCGCTACAATACGTGCCGCGTTATGTATTCAAACTCGGCAAGCAAGACTGACACTACAGGCGTGAGTGATTGTAGAGCGCAACATATCGAAAACGGTATCTCTGCCATCGTCATGCTCCGCCAGCCACCATTGGAGTAGGGATATGCCCAATACAGCGCTAACACGGCTGCGCAACATAGCATGGTTGCACGCTCAATTGGTTAAAAGAAACGCCGATGGCGTTGCCATCCCCTATCGATACCTGGCTGATAGAAACTGGTTCAATGACGCAGCGGCTGGAACGATGTTGCACACAGTTGACGGTGGTATCGTACTATAATGGTTATATCTCGACTGAGATGCTAGGTGAGGAACAGTGCGAATTACCAGACAGCGCGCGTTATTGGTTGCGAGAGGTGATCATCTACGGTGATGGACGGGCCCTAGGTGGCCGCCAGAACCTTGATTCCGCCTTCAGCCCTTGACACCTCTGTGTCGGCGTTGACAATACTTAGTGATACACCGCTCAGGCGCTATCTGTTTAAACAGGATTCTCTGAAATGCGATTACATTCACATTGGGCTCTGTGAAAACCTGTTGGCTCTCGGAAACCCAGTTTGCGTTTGTTAAATCAGCCAATACTGCTGACAGAATTGTTTTTGCCCTCTTCGCCTGCATATCATCTTCCAGGCTTTGAACGAGGTAACCGTTAAGGAGAAATGACGTTGGAAAAAAGTATGATAAGGGAAAAATGTGGCGCTTATTGTCGGTTAATGAGAATTGATAAGCCGATTGGTTCTCTGCTATTGCTCTGGCCAACCCTCTGGGCATTATGGCTAGCAGGCGGTGGCGTGCCGAGCCCGTGGACGCTATCGGTCTTCGTTGCAGGTGTATTTCTGATGCGCGCGGCGGGCTGTGTTATCAATGATTACGCTGACCGCCATGTTGATGGTCATGTAAAACGCACCGCATCTCGTCCCTTGCCCAGCGGATTGGTGAGCGAGCAATCGGCAAAAGTGTTGTTTGTTATTCTTGTGCTGATAGCGTTTGCTCTGGTGCTGACATTGAATCGCATGACCATTTGGCTCTCCATGGCAGGCTTGGCATTGACATGGATATACCCCTTTATGAAACGCGTCAGCCACCTACCACAGTTTGTGTTGGGCGCCGCGTTTGGCTGGTCGATCCCCATGGCGTATGCCGCAATTAGCGAATCCCTGCCCGCAAGCGCCTGTATCATGTTTTTAGCTTACATCTGCTGGACCGTTGCCTATGACACACAATATGCCATGATCGATCACGATGATGACCTCAAGATTGGCATCAAATCCACCGCCATTCTGTTCGGGCGTTTTGATACCTTGATCATCGGCTTGTTGCAGGCGAGCATGCTGGTGTTGATGGTGGCACTAGGCATGCAAATGAAGCTGGGGGCGGCATTTTACCTCACGGTACTGATGGCGGCTGGTCTGTTCGGCTATCAGCAATGGTTGACAGCCGGGCGTGAGCGTGATGCCTGTTTCCGTGCGTTCCACAACAATAACTTTGTGGGGATGGTGTTGTTTGCGGGGATTGTGCTGGGGATGTGATGCCGGCGGAGTAAAGCGGCAATAAACCACGAAGTAGCGCAACACTACGCTTGCGCTACTTCCTGCTTTTCTTCTTCCGATTCTGCGCTGGCCGGTATGCTGGCACTTTCAATCGTCAGCCGAACTTCCGGTGTGATCAAATCGCTAAGAATGCGATAGAGTTCCAAGGTATTCCGCGTATCCACGCTGCTGCTGTCGCTGATGTAACCTTCTTGGCGCAGCGTGGCAACCAGCGTTGAGAACACAGCCTTATCGAAGAACTCAGGCGCGTTGATGCCATGCAACACGGATAGGCGCTGCGCCATATTGCGGCTCTCTTTTTCCAACGTACCGCGGTTCATTTCCGGATTAGCACCGAGTAATGACAACGTAATCGCGTAGCGTTGCAGGGTTTCCCGCACTCCGGCAGCCAGCAGCTGGAGTGTACGAATTCGCAATGGGTTCAACATCAGCACATTTTGCTTGATGACAATTAGTTCTTGACGAACCAGTTCTGCTGTCAACGTTTCAATGACGGCAGGCAGTCCCTCTTTACTGTAATGCAAGAACAGTTCGGCTTGAATTAACGGATAAATCAACGAAATCTGTCGTGTTAACTCTTCCGTCATGATCCTTTCACGGTGCATAACAATACTAGCGATCATCGATGGAAGTACCAGCAAATGCTGAATGTTATTGCGGTAATAGGTCATCAACACAGCCTGTTCACGCGGCAAAATGATGATCTCACCAATATTGTCTTGCTCGACTTCGAATTTGTTCATTGCCAGCGTGTGTTCCAGTAGTTCTGGAGCAGTCTTTTTCGGCGCAGTGACATCTTTACTGTAAGGCACGTTGCGCAGTAGTTGCAAATAGCAGTCCAGTTGCTCATGCATTTGCTCACGGGTTAGCGCGCGCTGACGTGACGCCAGAAGAGCCGTGGAACACAGGTTCATGGCGTTGGCGGCGGCTGCATTGTTAATACGCACCATGATGATATCGGCAATATCCTGCACGGTAGGAGTCAGCCAGGTAGGATGCTGCGCTTCAATCGGATCGATAGCTTCGCGCCACTGCGGTACATGGTGGTTGAGGTAAGGCGTCAGCGTCAGCGGCGCGCCAAAATTTACATAGCCTTGCCCCAGATTGCGCAGTTTGCGTAACCCGCCCACCATCTGTATGAAGCCTTCTTTCTCTTTGGTGGCACCACGCAGTTCTTTCGTATAGGTGCCCACTTCCATCACATGCTCATAACCCACATAAATCGGCACCAGCGTAATGGAGCGGGTACCGCCGCGCAGCATCGCCTGAAGGGTCATGGCCAGCGTGCCTGTCTTGGGCTCAAGCAAACGACCCGTGCGCGAACGCCCCCCTTCCATAAAGTACTCAACGGAGTAGCCGCGAGAGAACAGCTCGCCGAGATATTCACGGAAGATGGTGGAGTAGAGCTTGTTACCCTTGAAGGTACGTCGAATAAAGAAAGCACCCAGACGACGGAAAATTGGGCCTGCGGGCCAGAAATTCAGGTTGATACCTGCTGCGATATGGGGAGGAACCAGACCTTGATGATACAGCACATAGGAAAGCAGCAGATAGTCCATGTGACTACGGTGGCAAGGCACGTAAACCAGTTCATGGCCATCCTGCGCTAACTTGCGTACGCGTTCGGCATTATGTACGTTGATGCCTTGATACAAGCGGTTCCAGGTCCAGCTCAGAATGCGATCGGAAAGCCGCACGGCCTCATAAGAGAAGTCCGCTGCGATCTCTTCCATCAGAGAGATGGCATTTTGCTGCGCTTTTTTATGGGAGATTTTCTTGCTGCGCGCCTCATCTTCAACGGCTTTCTTGATAGCCTTGGAGTCCAGTAGCTTATGAAATAACTCCTGACGTACTGGCAAACGCGGGCCAATGGCAGCCAGACGCTGACGTGCAAAGTGCATGCGGGCGACACGCGCCAGTTTGTGTGCTATGGTTTTATCAATGCCGTATTCGGTTGCCATATGGCGCAGCGACACGATGCTGGAGAAGCGCACAAAGCTGTCGCGTCCCAGCCAGAGCACAACAAAGAATTTCTCAATGCTGTTCAACAGACGCAGATGAGGCGTCGCGCCGTACTGTCCTTCTCGGCCCGGAGAGCGGCCAAACATGACAGAAACGGGCACCATCTGTACATCGAGATAGGGATTTTTGCGGTGCAGATCCAGATAATCATGGAACAATTTGACGGATTCCTTCTTGTGCGTGTAATAGCGAAACATGTGCTGTCCATCGTTAATAAACACATGGCTTGGCAGTGATACACCTTCAATTTTAGTGGATTCCAGCGGATCTGGCAGTTCTAACGCTTGACATTTTGTGCGCAGCGTCAGTAAATCTACTTGTGAGTTATAGGGCAGCACATAAAGGATGGGGCGAGAAGGATCTAGCCCTAACTCCGCCACGGGATCGTTAGGAATTAACTTGCTTTTTACTAACAATTTAAGTGTAAAATTCAGTAAGTTATAGTAAATTTTACGCCAACCGGGCATAACAACCAGAAGCCTCTTGAGTAGCAATGTGCCGCAAGGATATCAGAAAGTACACGGGAGATATGTGGTGTGATACAATAGTGTTACGGGAAAATTGCAAAAACCTCTGATAAACGTGTGAAAAAATGAATAAGGCTACCTACCAGGGTAACTCGGATTATCAAAGCAACCGGGTATTCTTTTAAAGAACTGAAGCAGGCATGGCAGCACGAAGCCGCATTTCGGCAAGAACTGATGCTGCCGGTCGTTTCGCGTGTTGGCTCCCTGTGTCAACTGTTAGAGCGGCTATTGCTGATTGGTATAGTGATGTTAGCGCTAGATGGAGTTAGTCAAAAGCGCGATTGAGGCAGTTATCGATCATGTGGGGACGGAGCACTATGAACTCTCCGGGCGCGCTAAGGATATCGGATCGGCAGCCGTGTTTGTGGTTTTTTGGTCTTTGTCGGCATCATCTGGGTGAGCATTCTCTTGGCCCTCTTGTGCTGAGATGATTTCAGCATGATTTTGGGGTAAAACTCATAAAAACATGGGTATTTGCCTCTCTGTCATTCCTCAGCCGCGATGACCTGTATATACTCACAGATAAACTGTATAAACAACTAGGGGCGGGATGAAAACATTAACAACCAGACAGCAGCAGGTCTACGATCTGATTCGCGATCATATTGCGCACTCCGGCATGCCGCCAACACGTGTAGAGATTGCCCAGCAACTGGGTTTCCGTTCACCGAACGCGGCGGAGGAGCATCTAAAGGCGCTGGCGCGTAAAGGCGTGATTGAAATTGTTTCTGGCGCATCACGCGGTATCCGTCTGCTTATGGAAGATAAAAATGCGGGCCTGCCGCTGATTGGGCGTGTTGCTGCGGGTGAACCGCTTCTGGCACAAGAGCACATCGAGTGCCGCTATCAGGTCGATCCGACCATGTTCAAACCGCATGCAGACTTTCTGCTGCGTGTTAGCGGTATATCGATGATAGATATCGGGATACTGGACGGTGACTTGCTTGCCGTGCATAAAACGCAAGAGGTGCCTAATGGCCAGGTAGTGGTGGCGCGCATTGAAGATGAAGTAACGGTTAAGTGCTTGAAGCGTCAAGGTAATACCGTACAACTTCTGGCGGAAAATGAGGCTTTTTCTCCCATCGTGGTTGATTTGCGTGAGCAGAGCTTCAGTATTGAAGGGTTGGCCGTCGGTGTTATCCGGAACGGTGAGTGGAGCTAAACGCCGTTAGCCGACAGAGCGTTTCTTTCAGGGAAAGCCTTGTCGGTGACGTAATGTCCTCTCTGCTCAACGATCGGGTTTCGAATTTTTGATGGGAACAGCATGGTCATGGTGACAGTGCCCATGTTCACGGAAATCAGCCACTTCTTGACAGGCTTAGCACAGGCCGTATGCCTCGAACACACTGTGACGCAGAGTGAAATTGGCGCTTTGTGCCAATTGCTGAAGAATAGCTTCAATGCCTTCCGTTTGACTCTCAGTAACTTGTCCGCAGAGCTCGCAAATAAACAGAGCTGAAGTATCGCTATGCTCTTCAATATGGTGACACATGACATAGCTGTTGGTCGATTCCACACGATGGATAAACCCTTGCTCCAGCAGAAAATCCAGTGCGCAATATACGGTAAGGGTTTGGCTTGCTATTCTGAGGCGCGCAGCAGATCCAACAGATCATAAGCACTGAAATCGCGCCGTGCTGTTGTGAGCCATCAGCCGAAGCACTTCAAGTCTCTGTTGCGTAAGGCGCACGTTGCGCTGTTGGCAAATACTTTCCGTCTGGGCAAGGAGTTTATCTTGGTCGCTTGAATTCATTGACCTAATCCTACCGCATGATGATGAACATGTTGTTCATCTTACCATGTAAGGTGCGGGTCGCGCTGTGATAATCTATCAGTAGATAGAATGCACCTCAGTCCACCAGGCCACCAGATCGATAAGCAGCGCGCACAGCGGGCTTTGGCACGGATAGTCAGCGTTTTCCTGCTGAATGAAGGCACCGTCTCCACACTGTAACATCGTTGTGTTCTCTTGCGGCGTCAAGGCATCCATCGCACCGTGAATCACCTGAAAATAGGCGCGGTTGCCGTTGAGCATCAACGTGCGTTGTTCACCTTTGTCCAATTGCAGATGGTGTACCCAAACTTGTTGGCGAAGTTGCAGGCTGCCGTTTTTACCTTCCGGTTAGGCGAGCAGTTTGACCTTTGCATCGCACAGTGAAAGGCGTTGCAGTGCGCTGTTTTGCCGTGACGGGTAGGGAATTAAACCACAATTGCAAACGTGTCAGCGGCGTTGTATCGCTAATGCTGTGCTCGCTGTAGCTTGGCCGCAGGCTTGTGCGGCCAATAACAGAGCGGTCGCTCGCCTTTGCGCGGATATAGCCCCATTGCTGTCGCGATATTGCGCTCAATCATCCAATAAATTAATCACAGTATAAACCCTCCTGTTTTGGATGTGGAGATACAGTGGCTACAGTTGATGTAAGATGTCCGTTTTGTGAACAGACAGTCTCTGTAAAAAAAACACAGTTATGGCAGAAGTGCTGCCCATCAGCCGTTACCGTTGTCAATCATGTAAACGCACCTTCCAACACGATTATTCTTATCGTGCTATTGAC
>JBPETC010000033.1:0-18125 GCA_051710325.1 Symbiopectobacterium sp. | reverse complement strand
CCAACTGGGGCGGATTCACGTTTAAACTCTGCATTGAAATTTCTTTTTTTCATTTGGGGCACCTGTGTTGTCCTGAGGTGAGTATATCACCTCTGTTTAAGTGGCATAAATTCAGTGTGTCACTACACAAACGCGGTAAATATCTCGGATGAATGGTTAGCCTTTATTGAAGGGATCGGAAGTTGGTATTAGTCTAGATGGCATTCGTGCCGTTCATGACTCACGTCGCGTCGATTACTGAGGTCTAGGAACAGCACAATACGTCACGGAGGGACTCAAAAAGCTCAAACAACATTCCATCCCCTACGGGCACTTATCGTTGTTGACCGCCACGTCTATCAAACGGATCTGCTAGAAATGTTCGATTACTTTGGTAAGATAGGTCTTAATGACATCGAATTTCTCAACATCGTCCCTGATAATCGCCTTCCTGCGGGAGGGAAAATAGACAAAAATTATATCACTTATACCGAGTGTATCGCGTTTCTGTTTGTGGCATTCAAATATCATAACGTCGATGCCAAACGTCATCCAATGGCATTACCTGAACATGCCCAGCATCCAATGTGCAATGCCTCTACAAGAGAAGAGACCGCTGAATAACTTTCCAACAGCGCGCTTGCGATTGTCATAAAAACCGAACGGAAACAGCGATCAGCCCCTCCTGGGGTTTTCAGGATGTCCACACAAGAGGCTGCGTCGACCAGCACCAACACAGGCCCCATGGTATCGACCAAGACCTCATGTTCTGCGAACGCTAAACGCATATGCCCTGACACCACCAGTAACACGGTTGCCTCATGAAACTGGAAACGTGCGGTTTGTTGCGGTTGCCGCAGGTAAAGCTGGGCTAGTGTGCACGAGCCATGTCGCACTACGGGCTATAGGACGAGGGCAGCAGCCAGCGCTCCCTCTCCCTCTCCCTCTCCCTGAAATACCGGCACTGTCAACACTTGCCCGACGTGGTTCACGCTACTGGCACCGCTGGATTCAAACTGTAAAGCCAGTCAGTCTGGCTTTCGCAAATACCGGTGCCGTCGCCAGCGCCGCATGCACGTTCGCTCCATCCAGCGGTCCATTCACGGCTAATGCAGGAACCGCCAGTGCGTAAACAGTGAAAATATAGTGGTGTACTAACGCATCATTCCACGGCGGGCACGGGCCGTCATAACCGTAATAATCGCCCTTCATTTATTTATCTCCAGAAAACCAGGCCGTGTAATCATTAATACCGCGTCGGCCTTTCATCAGGTGCGACATGATGGCCCTATTTTCCATGCGGCGTAACGCCGTTTGAATGCGCTCCGCTGCAATCTCCGTCACGGTTGGAGGAACATCAAGCAGCAACCAGTGGAAAAAATCGACGCGCGGCAAGGTTGCCGGTACTTCTCGACCTTCCTGATTCACATCATCGCCTTTGCTCGGCACATCGGGATCGTGACGCACAATCACGAAAGATTGTGTGCTAGGTGGAACACCGCGCCACGCGAGATGCGGGTTACGGTTCAATGATAGCGCAACGTGTTCAGCACGGTCTGGCACGGCAAACGCGAATTCACCCGGTATCGCCTGACCATCCTGAAAGCTTTGACTGATGAGTTGCATGGAAAATCTCGTCCTGTTAAGTTATGAAATGCCGTCACGGCCACTATACCGGCACGCAATGGAATCATAATAGCGGATTTGGTTGTACCTGAGGTGCCTTATCCAATCAATAGACTCATAAAACCAATCAAAATGATTGGTTTTGAATTAATGTAGAAAAAAAGGAGTATGTCACCATACCTCAGCCAACGTTCGTAAAACGAAATCAGTGCATGCATTCACGCAGGCTTTAGGTAACATTGACACTCGATACCCCACCCACCCCATGTCGGGTAAACATCTTGTAATTGCTTAAATTCAGTTATAGTGGCATCCATACTGTGGCGTCGCTCACTGTTTTGTACATAAATTTCAGGCCAGGGAAGAACAAAAAAATACGCGTGAGTGATAACGATAGCGTGATGCGAGTATAGTGAGCACTATCCCATCGGTTATTGCCTGAAGTGCTGCTGCAACGCATCGATTAACCCGCGATCAAAAAATACCCATAACTAACCATGATCTCTCGTCTGAGCATAGTCATTCTCTGCAAGCGTTATCGCCCGGTGTAAAATGCTTCCATATTCTTCAACGGCACAGCATCACCCCCGCCAGAAGACATTGCATCACGTACGATGCGTTTGGCCGGGTTCTTCCACAACGGTATAGCCACGCCGGTTCAAACTCTGCCAACAGAGTGGTTTTCCACCGCCAGAACACCCGGAAAGAATGACGAAACGATCCATAAAGCGCCTCATCGACAATGTGCAGTCTCTAGCCGAAATATAAAATAAAAAATGAGAATACAATGAGAAAAAACAGAAAATAATAAGATAAACATAAGAGAAATTTGGAGCGGGAAACGAGTCTCAAACTCGAGACCCGACCTTGGCAAGGTCGGGGTCCACCAACTGAGTTATTCCCGCAGGAATAACCATTTTCACTCATACACAAATTCTGCTGCGGCACTGAATGCGCATTATACGAGAAATCATTTCCGCCGTAAGCCATTACCGCAAAAAATGACTGACTGTCTATAAAATAGCAATTTCGCCATCGGTCTGGCAAAAAATGCCCGTGCGATTACAGACGGATAAAATGCTCGCGGTAGTAGACTAGTTCTGCCACAGAATCATAAATATCGTCCATCGCCTGATGGGTACCCTTTTTTTTCAGCCCGGCCATAATCTCGGGTTTCCAACGGTGCGCCAGTTCTTTCAGCGTGCTGACATCCAGATAACGGTAGTGAAAATAGGCTGCAAGCGCAGGCATATAACGAAACAGGAAACAGCGATCATGACCAATGCTGTTACCGCAAATCGGAGATTTCCCGGCAGGCACCCACTGCTGCAAAAAAGCAATGGTTTCTGCTTCAGCCGTGCGTTCATCATAGGCACTGGCTTTAACCCGTTCTGTCAGGCCGCTGGCACCGTGGGTACGCACGTTCCAATCATCCATCAGCGCTAACTGGGTATAGGATTGATGTACCGCGATCGTTGGCCCTTCGGCCAACATATTAAGATTGGCATCGGTTACCAGCGTTGCAATTTCAATAATGCGATCTTGCTCCGGGTTAAGCCCCGTCATTTCCAGGTCGATCCAAATAAGATTGTTTTCGCTTACCTGACTATTTTCAACGGACATACATTTACTTCCTTTTCCATCCATCCCCAGAGAAGCAGGGATAACAGGCATCAGTTAATTAAAATCAAATAGCGTGTATTATAGGCTCTTCAGCCATTGTGGGCGAATAACTACAGTTCAAGCGAGGCTCAGTGAGCAAAAATAAACTGCCCAAAGGATAGCAACGTCGAGTTACAGCAAACCACCAACGTTGTCTTAAGCACAGAGAAAGCAAAATCGAGTGGAATGACAACCAGTTGGAAAAGCCGAAAGAAGGCATTATTATCAGCTGTTTTGGTATGCATGCAGATGTGGAAGCGTAGGATGGATGGCATTATCCACCGGTATAATATTCGTCGTACCATCAAATCTCTGGTAACCGGCGCTCGCATGGTGTGGCGTACCGGTAAGGAGACGCAGGCCAGGATATCAGCGGTATTGTTGAAGCGGTGCACCCGCGAGAGTCAGTGCTGACACGCCCAGATTTTATGACGGTGTTAAACCTATTGCCGCTAATATCAACCAGGTGCTGATCGTTTCCGCGATTTTTTCCTGAGATGTCACTGAACATCATTGACCGTTATCTGGTGGCCTGCGAAACTCTAGAGGTCGCGCCCCTGATTATGCTGAACAAAATCGATCTGGTGGATGATGAAGGCCGCACGTTTGTCGATGGGCTAATGGATATTTATCGTGCGCTGCACTTATCCGGTCATCATGCTATCAATCCACACGCAGGAAGGGATGGAGACGCTGGAGCATGCGTTAACGGACAGGATCAGTATTTTTTCCGGCCAATCCGGGGTGAAAAAATCCAGCCTGATGAACGCATCACTATACCCTGACGCCACCAAGATTCTGATCAACGACGTATCCGACGCGTCCGATCCGGACCAACACACAACCACGACGGCCCGATTGTATCATTTCCCGCACGGTGGCCATGTGATTGATTCCCCGGCGTGCGTGAATTTGACTTATGGCATCTGAAGCCGGAGCAAGTTACACAGGGCTTTATCGATTTCTGCCCTACCTCTGCACCTGTAAATTCCGCGATTGCCGGACACGATAACGATCGCGGTTGTGCGCTGCACGCTGCCGTAGAGAGAACGTTATACATAGCCGAAGAACGTTTCGATAACCATCACCGTATTCTGGAGAGCATGTCGCAGGTAAAAACACGTAAAACCTTCTCTGATTCTGATACGGACCGCTGACTTTTACCGCATCCATCGCTACAATGCGCCCCTTTTAGATGGGCGCATAAAAACCTAAGGGGCTCACTGTCACTGTGCTGGATAAACTAAAAATCGCCTTACAATACTGGCTACCGAAAATCGCACTAACGCGATTAGCAGGCTGGGGTGCAGACAAGCATTCCGGCAGGCTGACCAAAGGGGCTATCGATCTTTTCGTTCGCTACTACAAAGTGAACATGCAAGAAGCGCAACAACCGGATACTGCTGCCTACCGGACATTCAATGACTTTTTTGTTCGCACGCTGCGTCCGGACGTGCGCCCGATTGATCCACACACGCACCGCGTGGTGCAACCGGCTGATGGCGTGTTATCGCAAATAGGCTCCATTGTCAACGACAAGTTGATTCAGGCCAAAGGCTACGACTACTCGCTGGAAGCGCTGCTGGCAGGCAGCTACGTGATGGCCGATCGTTTTCGCAATGGTCTGTTCGCCACTACCTACCTCTCGCCGCGCGATTACCACCGTGTGCATATGCCTTGCAAGGGCGTGCTGCGTGAAATGATCTACGTACCGGGCGACCTGTTTTCAGTCAATCTTTTTACCGCTGACAACGTACCCAATCTTTTTGCCCGCAACGAGCGCGTTATCTGCCTGTTCGATACCAATTTTGGCCCTATGGTACAAATTCTGGTAGGTGCGACTATTGTCGGCAGCATTGAGACCGTCTGGTCTGGCACCGTGACGCCGCCGCGTGAAGGTATTATCAAGCGTTGGACCTTCCCTGAGGCGAGCGAGCAAGGTGCTATCGCCCTGCAAAAAGGCGAGGAAATGGGCCGTTTCAAACTAGGCTCTACGGTAATCAACCTGTTTGCGCCCGATACGCTTCAGTTTGCCGCGCACCTTAATCCGCTGAGTGTTACCCGTGTGGGCGAACCCTTTGCCGAAGCAAAAATGGTTGATTCCACAAAAGAAACACCCGTTGCCGCAGAATCTATACCGGATATGGCGGACCATGGCGATGACGCAATGCACCACACGCCTTAAGTAACCTGTATGCCAGCGAACCTGCGTGAGAGAGGGAGAACCATCGTGCGTCAACTCGTGGTTTTCTTTTCTACTGTTCTGTGCTCTGTCACTGCGCTGGCAGCACCCATGCCTAACGAAGCAGTGGTGCGCCAACAGTTGGAACAGGCTGAAGCCAATAAAAACACCCCCGATCAGGCTGATATCGTCGAACAGTTTCGTCTTGCGTTAAACATCTTGCAGGAACGCAAAGAGTCACTGGCACGCACAGAGCAATATCAACATATTATTGACGATTTCCCCAAACTGACGCAGGAATTGCGGCGCATGTTGGCGGCTGAAGAAAATAAAACCACCGCCATTAGCGACAAACTCTCGGTTGCCGATTTGGAGCAAAAAGTGATGCAAACTAGTAGCCAACTACTGGATCAATCGCGCCAACTGCAACAGGAACGAGAGCGACTGCGTGAAGTGATCGATTCTTTAGCCCAACTTCCGCAGCAGCAAACCGAAGCTAGCCGGGTATTAAACGAAATTGATCATCAAATCCAATCGTTAGGCAATCCGGTCACACCGCTTGTCCAGGCGCAGTTAGTGTTATTGCAAGCTCAGCAGGCGTTGCGCCAAAGCCAGGTTGATGAACTGGAACTGGCCCAGCTTTCCGCTAGTAATCGCCAGGAGCTCTCCCGCTTACGCGTGGAACTTTACCAGTTGCGCAACGACAGGTTGGATCAACAGCTACAAGCATTACGTTCCAGCATCAACAAATTACGCCAGCGTGAAGTCGAGAAAGTGTTCGAACGCACCGAGCAGTTGGTAGAACGCAGTGATGATTTGCCCGCGGTCATCAGCGGACAGCTACAGCTTAACCGCGAACTGTCTCAGGAACTAAATCAGCAGGCACAGCATCTTGATTTGATCGCCTCACAGCAGCGTCAGGCAACCACCCAAACACAGCAAGTGCGACAAGCACTCAGCACGTTGCGTGAGCAAGCGCAGTGGATTGGGGCATCTACCGTACTGGGTGAAGCACTGCGCGCGCAGGTGGCACGCCTGCCGGACATGCCTCAACCGCGGCTGGACACCGATATGGCCCAGTTGCGTGTACAACGGTTACGTTATGAAAATCTGCTCAGTGCCGCTCGCACCTCAGAACGCCCGAGACAAGAAAACTGCACGCCCAACAGTAACAGTCAGCAATGCGTGCTTGGCGATCAGATTCGTACCCAGCGCGACTTACTCACATCGCTGATTTCCGGTACTGATGCGCAGCTCCTTGAGCTGACCAAGCTCAAAGTGGCGACTAGCCAACTGGAAGAAGCGCTGCTTGAAATCCGCGAGGCGGTTCACCGCTATCTGTTCTGGGTTGCCGATGTAAATCCTATTTCCTTCTCCTTCCCGGTACAGGTGGTGCAGGCGCTTTACCATCTGCTCTCTCTGGATACCTTTACTCAGCTCAGCAGCGCCATCATCATGGTGATAATCAGCCGGGAAATCGCGTTCCCTCTGATAGCTGCGCTGATTTTAGTCGGCTTTGGCATCAGTTCGCGCCGTCACCACAACGCTTTTTTAGAGCGCACTAGCAGCCGTATCGGCAAAGTTACCCTCGATCATTTTTCGCTGACACTGCGTGCTCTGTTCTATTCGCTACTGATTGCACTCCCACTGCCCGTGCTGTGGGCCGCATTGGGGTACGGCTTGCAAAACGCCTGGCCCTACCCCATCGCCGTCGCGATTGGTGACAGCGTGACCGCCACCGTCCCGTTGATGTGGCTGGTGATGGTCAGCGCCTCCTTCGCACATTCAAATGGGTTATTTATTGCCCACTTACGCTGGTCACCCGAGCGCGTCGCACGCGCCATGCGCTACTACCGATTGTCGATCGCCTTTATTATTCCGCTGATCATGGCGATCATCACGTTTGAAAAGCTCAACGAACGCGAGTTTTCTAGCACGCTGGGGCGACTGTGCTTTATTTTGCTATGTTTTGCGTTGAGTCTGGTGACCAACAGCCTGAAACGTGCCGGTATTCCGCTATACCTGAACAAGGAAGGCTCAGGAGAAAACACCATCAACCGTGCTCTGTGGAACCTGATGATCAGTGCGCCCCTGATTGCAGCGTTGGCATCGGGTGTTGGCTATCTAGCCACGTCGAAAGCCTTGCTGGCGCGCTTGGAAACCTCGGTCGCAATCTGGTTTTTCCTGTTGGTGGTGTACCACGTGATACGGCGCTGGATGCTGATCCAACGCCGGCGCATCGCGTTTGACAGAGCCAAGCAGCGGCGTGCCGAAATATTAGCGCAGCGTACCCGCGGTGAAGAAGAATCATGTATCTTAGTGGAAACCTCCTCGTCAGACACCATCGAAGATCCAGTGGTCGATCTGGATACCATCAGCGCTAAATCGCTGCAATTGGTGCGATCCATTCTGACACTAATCGCATTGGTGTCAGTGATTGTCCTGTGGTCAGAAATCCACTCCGCATTCAGCTTTTTAGAAAACATTAATCTGTGGGAAGTCACCAGTACGGTGAAAGGGGTCGACAAGGTACAGCCGATTACCCTCGGGGCAGTATTGATCTCTATTCTGATTTTCAGTATCACGACGCAGGTAGTTCGCAACCTGCCTGCGCTGCTTGAGCTGGCATTGCTTCAGCACCTCGATCTCTCCCCCGGTTCTGGCTATGCCATTATCACCGTCAGCAAATACATGCTGATGCTGATCGGATGCCTGGTGGGATTCTCGTTTATCGGGATCGAATGGTCACAACTCCAGTGGCTGGTTGCTGCTCTAACTGTAGGCCTTGGCTTTGGCTTGCAGGAGATCTTCGCCAACTTTATCTCCGGCCTGATCATTCTGTTTGAGAAACCGATACGCATTGGCGACACCGTGACCATTCGTGATCTCACCGGCAGCATTATGCGCATCAATACCCGAGCCACCACAATTACCGATTGGGACAGAAAAGAGATCATTGTGCCTAACAAGGCCTTTATCACCGAACAGTTTATCAACTGGTCGCTGTCGGATTCGGTGACGCGAGTGGTGCTGACCATTCCAGCGCCAGTCGATGCAGATAGTCAAAAAGTGACCGAACTGTTGCTCAATGCGGTTAAATGCTGCCCGTTGGTATTGGAAAACCCGCAGCCTGAAGCCTTTCTAGTGGATTTACGTCAAGGTATCCAAATTTTCGAATTGCGTATCTTTGCTGCAGAAGTAGGACACCGCATGCCGCTGCGTCATGAGATTCACCAGCGGATTCTGGAAGCTTACCGTGAGAACAACATGGAGATGCCGTTCCCGCCGTTCCAGGTGCAGATGAATTCCGTGCGTATTGATGGACGCAGCCCGAGTTCAGCCAATCGACCGGAAGATGGGTTGTAACAGGCAGATAGCCCCTCAGAGAGAACCAAATACGCGGTGCCGTCCCTCTCCGCTGACGCGGAGGAACGGCGATGTGATGATTACGAACGCCAGACGGTAAAGGCCATCACCTCACCAATGGTTTCCGCTTTTAACGCCAACATAATCAGACGATCCACCCCTAACGCGACGCCAGAACAGGCAGGCATTCCCTGTTTCAACGCCGCCAGCAAATATTCATCAATTGGTTGTTGAGAAAGCCCGTTAGCGGCACGCTTGCGGTTATCCTGCTCAAAACGTTGGCGCTGCTCATCGCTGTCTGTCAATTCGCGAAAACCGTTTGCCAGCTCAATACCTTTAAAATAGGCCTCGAAGCGCTCCGCCACCCGGTGCTCCTCAGAGCTGATTTCAGCTAGCGCAGCCTGTGACGCCGGGAAGTGATATACAAAGGTCGGTTTATCGTGCCCAATGTGCGGTTCCACGCTAAAGGTAAATAGTAGTTGCAATAGCGTGTCGAAATCCTCTTCACGGCTAGCGAGATCGCCCATTCCGAGCTTATCCGCCGCTTCTCGCAGTTGCGCCTTATCCGCAGAAAACGGGTCAACGTCAAGATGACGCTGAAACGCCTGCTGATATGAGAGACGCTCTGCGCTTTCACACTCCAGTACTTGCTGTAATAAATCGTCCACTTCGTCCATCAGGCAATACATATCGTAGTGGGGGCGATACCACTCGAGCATGGTGAACTCGGGGTTATGGTGTCGTCCAGACTCTTCATTACGGAAACTACGGCATAGTTGAAAGACAGGTCCGCTGCCTGCGGCGAGCAAACGCTTCATATGGTATTCAGGGCTGGTTATCAGGTAGAGCCTCATCCCTTCAGATACGCCAGGTCCGACAAAACGCGTCTGGAACGGGACTATGTGCACATCCGTTACCGTTGCCTGACTCATGGTCGGTGTTTCTACTTCCAATACGCCGCGATCGGAGAAAAATCGCCGAATTTCAGAGATGATGGCTGCACGCTTCAATAAGTTTTCAATGGTGGCGGTGGGCTGCCAGAATGCGCCTTCGCACATCTTTCTTTCTTTACTCCTAACGCAAACAGGGATGCAGTCTACCCGTATATTCGCCTACAAACAATTCAACTCCACTACAATCACGCACTGTCTCTCCCGAAGTTTCTTGTGCTCAGGTTTCCCTCCTGCATAGGTCAAGTATTCAATAAGTCACGATGTACGATCGTTATCAAGGTCTTATTTTTGATATGGATGGTGCCATCCTCGATACTGAGCCCACACACCGTGCAGCCTGGCATAACACTCTGGGTAAGTACGGCATTGACCTATGATACTCAAGAAATGATAGCGTACAATGGGGCTCGCATTGGGAAAATCGCAGCGATGATCATCCTGCCAGGCATAACGTGGATATGGACCCAAAGGCTCTGGCGACTGAAAAGCTAGCACTGGTGGAAGAGATGCTGTTTGATACGGTTAAGCCGCTGTCATTGATTGACGTGGTGAAAGCGTATGGGACGTCGACTTATGACGGTTAGCACCGGTAGCCACGCCATCTGGCTGACAGGCTGCTACGTCATCTTGGCTTGCGCGACTAGTTTGTTGGTATTGTCGGCGCGGAGGATGTACTGTGCACCATAAACCGTTTCCTGACACCTTCCTGCGTTTCGCCCAGCTCATGCAGGTAGAGCCTGAAACCTGCATCGTATTTGAAGATGCGGATTTTGATATTCAAACAGCGTAGCGTACAAAAATCCCGGCATTTTTCCAGATGCGTTCATGGCTTTTGTAGATGTGCAAACGCTATGAGTACCTTCTTGGACTGGTTTCTCTTTTTTGGAGTAGTTTTCTCAGCGCGACATTATTGCCCGGCAGCTCTGAAGTGCTGCTGGTTTCTTTGTTGGTGGCGAAGGTTACCGGCGCGGTGCCGCTGATTATCGTGGCAACAATAGGCAATACGCTGGGCGGCATGATCCAATCTGGTGTTATGGTGCATTCTGCCACAGCCAAAACCACGTACCGGTACGTTGACCGCGCTACACTGGTTACAGCGTTATGGTCCGGCGTGACTTTTGTTGAGTTGGGTACCGGTTATTGGCGACGTGCTATGCGTGGCTGCGGGATGGCTGCGCATGTCGTGGTTGTACTCCACGCTTTTTCTGTATCGGGAAAGCGCTGCGTCATATCCGTGATGGCCATCGTGGCATTACAAGGAGTGACTTTGTGGTCATAACGTGTAGCACTGTATTTTAGTAAATGATGATACGATTTCACTATGCGAGCAATCATTACATCTAATAGCGGGAGGTCGATTTGATCCCGGATATATCACAAGCGTTGACCTGGCTTGAACATCACCCTTATGCGGTGAAGGGGATTCAACGCGGTATTGAACGCGAAACGTTACGCGTACAGCCCAATGGACATTTGTCACAGACAGGGCACCCAGAAAATTTAGGGGCGGCATTAACCCATCCCTGGATCACAACGGATTTCGCAGAATCCTTATTAGAATTTATTACGCCTGTTGATCGTGATGTCGATCACCTGTTGGCATTCTTACAGGATATTCACCGCTATGTTGCGCGTAACATCACTTCTGAGCGATTATGGCCGTTTAGCATGCCGTGTTTTATCCCCGATGAGACGAATATCGAGCTGGCTCAGTACGGCACATCGAACGTTGGACGACTTAAAATGCTCTACCGTTAGGGGTTAAAAAACCGCTATGGGGCGTTGATGCAGACCATTTCCGGCGTGCATTACAATTTTTCACTGCCGCTGGCATTCTGGCAAGCGCGTGTTGGCGTGGCTGACGGTGAAAGTGGTAAGCAGGAGATATCTGCCGGTTATTTTCATTTGATCCGTAACTACTACCGTTTCGGATGGGTGATTCCTTATCTGTTTGGCGCATCGCCCGCCATCTGTTCTTCTTTTTTGCAGGGGCGTGAAACGGCATTGCCGTTTGAACGTGGTGAAAACGGGCTCTATTATATTCCCTATGCGACCTCGTTGCGTTTAAGCGATCTAGGCTACACCAACAAATCACAGAGCAATCTTGGCATCACGTTTAATACGCTGGATGGATATGTGGCAGCGCTAAATCGTGCGATAAAAACGCCGTCAGCAGAATATGTCACGATGGGGATTAAACAAGGCGATCGCTACTTGCAGCTCAATACCAACGTGTTGCAAATCGAAAATGAACTGTATGCGCCGATCCGTCCTAAACGTGTAACTCGCAGCGGCGAAACACCCTCTGATGCACTGATCCGCGGTGGCATTGAGTACATTGAAGTACGCTCACTGGATATCAATCCCTTTACGCCGTCAGGGGTCAGTGCCGAGCAGGTGCGTTTCCTCGATCTGTTCCTAATCTGGTGCGTATTGGCTGATGCGCCGGAAATGGATAGCGCCGAACTGCGATGTACCTGTAAAAACTGGAACCGTATTGTTCTGGAGGGGCGTAAACCGGGGTTGACCGTCGGTATGGGATGTGAAACGCGGCAGCAGCCATTAGTCGATGTCGGATATGCCTTGTTCCGCGATCTGCGCCTCGTTGCAAAAGTGCTGGATAGAGAACATGATCAGCCCTATTATCAGCAGGTCTGCGACGAACTGAGCGTAGGGTTCGATAAACCGGACAATACGTTCTCCGGACGTCTGTTGCCGCTATTGAAAGCGCAGGGCTGCGGTAATCTTGGCTTGACGTTGGCAGACCGTTATCGTGAGCAACTCAGTCAAGAGCCTTTAGCGGTATTGACGCAGGCTCAGTTTGTTGCCGAGAGTAAACGCGCCTGGCAAAAACAGCGCGCGCTGGAAGCGCAAGATACTCTGTCGTTCGAGGCCTATCTGGCTGCAACTCAGGCTTAAGCGGACACAAGATAAAGAAAAGAACATGGTATAGGCCGTGGCCGAAAAACCTCTCTGAGAATAGGGATGATTATAATAAATACGCGTCTTTCATAGAATTATGACTCGTTGGGAACCAAAAAGTTTCTTGGAAAGATGAAAAGTCATTTTTTATGAGGAGGTGGCAACATGTCGTTATTAGATAGCTTCACCGTATACCATATCCGCATGGCAGCACCGGCGGTTCGAGTGGCTAAAACCACGACAACCACTCATGGTGACACCATTACCGTGTTCAATCTGCGTTTCTATCGCCAGAATAAAGAGGTGATGTCGGAGCGCGGTATTCATAATTCATATGTTGCAGCACTTGTTTTCCGGTTTCATGCACTACCATCTCAACGGTGATGGTAGAGCAACGCGTGACTAAAGCCTGAAGCGCGGCGATAGAGGATGTGCTCAAAGTGACCGATCAACGCAAAATCCCTGAGCTGAACAAGTTCCAATGCGGCGCCTATGAGATGCATTCTCTGGAAGAGGCTCAGGACATTGCACGCCATATTCTAGCGCATCCGATTGGCATCAAGCAGAACGACGATCTGGCGTTACCGAAAGATAAACTGGCAGAATTACATATCTAAAAAACAAAAAAGTAACCCTTCACCAGGTGCTTTTGTTTGCATATCGTTACAGATGAAGCGTATTACTGTGCAAAAAGTGCTGGATAACACGACTGCCGAAGTAGGCTAGCGCTAGTAAAAGTGTGCCCACCATGCTGAACCATACCACGCGGCGTCCGCGCCACCCTTCATGGTAATGCCCCCACAGTAGAAGAATATAGTTAAACCAGGCAAACAGGGAGAACAGCGACTTGTGAAGATTCTCTTTGTTCTCGATGATGTTATCCATGTAAAACAAACCGCTGCATAACGTCATCGTCAGCAGGATGACGCCAATTTGCGTGACATGAAACATCTTACGCTCAATACTTAACAGCGGCGGCATTTCAGAGATTATGCTCAGCTTTTTATTTTTGAGCAGATAATCGATCAGTGTTAATTGCAGCGCATAGAGCGCGGCAATAATCAGGGTGGTATAAGAAAACAATGCCAGCCCGATATGGAACAATAATCCCGGCATTTTTTCCAGATGCGTTATAAACTCACCGGGTAAAAAGCTAGCAAAAGCAAGGTTTATAAGCGAAAATGCGTAAACGATAGGCAACAGAAACCAGCCACGATTGCGTGACGCAACAACCGTCATCACGGTGCATATCATCAGGCCGATGATAGAACCGATATTCAAAAGGCTAAGATTTTGCCCGGTTTGCACATCAAAAATGCGGTAATATAGGGTAATGGCGTGGCAGATCAGAGCTACAGTCGCAGAGATTATCGCCAACCGGCAGTAGGCACTCTGTTTGCGCAATAGGCCAGGAATAATTAGTCCCAGGCTGATTGAATAGGCGACTAACGCTGTAATGGCAAGGAGTGGCATAATGATCAACACATTGAACGGCTGCTGAAGTGATAGGGAGTGCCAGTATAGCGGTTGTCTCATCACGCACCAACCGGTTATCGTCGCGCTTCACAGCAATCGTTTCGTCTTTCATGGTATAATTAGTCATATTTATGCAGAGTGTCGCGTATGCGACCTGCTTTTTGTTGAGCATAGGATAATGTTTGATAACTTAACTACCAGACTCTCGCGCACATTGCGCAATATCAGTGGCCGTGGACGGTTGACTGAAGACAACATCAAAGACACCCTGCACGAAGTGCGTATGGCCTTACTTGAAGCCGATGTAGCGCTCCCTGTGGTGCGTGATTTTATCAACCGAGTCAAGGAAAGTGCCATCGGGCATGAGATAAACAAAAGCCTGTCGCCTGGCCAGGAATTTATCAAGATCGTTAAAAACAAACTCGTTGCCACGATGGGAGAAACCAACGAAGCCCTGAATTTGGTAGCTCAACCACTAGCAGTGGTGTTGATGGTTGGTTTGCAGGGGGCGGGTAAAACCACCAGTGTGGGTAAGCTGGGCAAGTTCCTGCGTGAGAAGCACAAGAAGAAAGTGCTGGTGGTTTCCGCTGACGTCTACCGCCCTGCGGCGATCAAACAGCTGGAAACCCTAGCTCAAACGGTTGAGGTGGATTTCTTCCCCTCCGACGCGCGCGAAAAACCGCTTGATATCGTTAACCGCGCGCTGCAACACGCAAAACTGAAGTTTTACGATGTGCTGCTGGTAGATACGGCCGGCCGTCTTCACGTTGACGAAGCGATGATGGACGAAATCAAGCAGGTGTATGCGGCCATCAAGCCTGTTGAAACACTGTTTGTGGTTGACGCCATGACTGGTCAGGATGCGGCAAATACCGCAAAAACCTTTAATGAGGCACTGCCGCTTACCGGTGTGATTTTGACTAAAATTGATGGTGATGCGCGCGGCGGTGTGGCGCTGTCAATTCGTCATATTACCGGAAAACCGATTAAATTCCTCGGCGTTGGCGAAAAGACAGAAGCCTTGGAGCCGTTCCATCCCGAACGTATTGCGTCGCGTATTCTCGGTATGGGGGATTTGCTTTCCCTGATCGAAGATATTGAAAGCAAGGTTGAGCGCTCTCAGGCGGAAAAACTGGCGAAAAAGTTGAAGAAAGGGAATAGTTTTGATTTAACCGACTTTCTCGATCAGCTTAAGCAGGCGCGTAACATGGGCTGCATGGCCAGCATGATGAGCAAACTGCCGGGCGTGGGACAGTTGCCGGACAATGTGAAATCTCAAATAATGGATAACAAGGTACTGGTGCGTATGGAAGCCATCATCAACTCGATGACGCAGCAGGAACGTGCCAAGCCGGAAATTATCAAAGGATCACGTAAACGTCGTATCGCCACCGGGTCAGGCATGCAGGTGCAAGACGTCAACCGTTTGTTAAAACAGTTTGACGACATGCAGCGTATGATGAAAAAGATGAAAAATGGCGGTATGGCAAAAATGATGCGTAACATGAAAGGCATGATGCCACCGGGTTTTCCGGGGCGTTAAGCGCATTTTTCTGCTTTTGGCAACGCTCAGTTACGCTTTAAATTGCTTTTTGCGCCAAAAAGAGTACAGTTTCCGGGCTTTTATATGGCACCCTGGCGCTGTTCCTCGATGGGGCCCGTGTTTCATTAACTAAAGAGGATGTTATGGTAACAATTCGTTTGGCAGGCGGCGGCGCGAAAAAACGCCCGTTTTATCAAGTCGTCGTGACTGACAGTCGCAATGCACGCGACGGTCGCTTCATCGAGCGCGTCGGTTTCTTCAACCCGATTGCAGCCGGTAAAGCCGAAGCTCTGAGTCTGGATCTGGACCGTATTGCATCTTGGGTTGGCCAAGGTGCAACTATCTCTGATCGCGTTTCTGTGCTGATCAAAAATTCTAAAAAAGCTGCGTAATCTACTGTGGTGGTGACAATGAGCAAGCAACTTAACCCGTTATCCCCTATTAATCCCATAGTGATGGGAAAAATTGGATCAACGTATGCTATTCGGGGTTGGCTCAGAGTGTTTTCCTCCACCGAAGAAACCGAAAGGATTTTTGATTACCAGCCTTGGCATATCCAGTCTCAGGGATCCTGGCAGATTGTTGAGATCGAAAGTTGGAAACACCACAATCAGGATCTAATCATCAAAGTAAAAGGTGTTGATGATCGCAATGCGGCAAATTTATTAACGAACGCTGAGATTGTTGTAGATTCTGCACAGTTTCCTGATTTAGAGGAAGGTAATTATTACTGGAAGGATCTTTTTGGCTGCGAAGTCATCACATCCGCGGGATATCAATTGGGAAAAGTCATTGATATGATGGAAACCGGTTCTAACGATGTGCTGGTGGTCAAAGCTAACCTGAAGGATGCCTTCGGCGCGAAGGAACGGTTGATTCCGTTTCTGACCGGACAGGTTATCAAGTTCGTAGACCTTTCTACGAAAACGATTGAAGTAGATTGGGACCCGAGTTTTTGAGCTCTAAATCAAACAAATGAACTAACTAAGTGGAAAGAAAAATGTGGATTGTGGTGATCAGCCTGTTTCCCGAGATGTTTCGCGCAGTGGTTGATTATGGAGTCACTGGTCGGGCAGTAAAAAATGGTCTGCTGACCGTAATGTGTTGGAATCCTCGTGATTTCACTTACGATCGGCATCGTAATGTGGACGATCGCCCTTATGGTGGCGGCCCCGGTATGCTGATGATGGTACAGCCCCTGCGGGATGCTATTCATGAAGCAAAGGCCGCGGTAGGCGACGGTGTCAGGGTGATTTATTTATCACCGCAGGGCCGTAAGCTGGATCAAGAGGGCTTACGGCAGCTCGCCACACACCAGAAGTTGATTCTGGTGTGTGGCCGGTATGAAGGGATTGACGAGCGCGTAATCAGAACCGAAATTGATGAAGAATGGTCAATCGGGGATTACGTGCTCAGTGGAGGTGAGTTGCCAGCAATGGTTCTTATCGACTCGGTATCACGTTTTATTCCCGGCGTGCTGGGGCATGAGTCCTCTGCGGAAGAGGACTCCTTTGCAGATGGGTTGTTGGATTGTCCGCACTTCACTCGTCCTGAAGTGCTGGACGGCATGGAGGTTCCCCCAATGTTACTGTCGGGAAACCATGCTGAAATACGTCGCTGGCGATTAAAGCAGTCGCTTGGCCGAACCTGGCTTAGAAGACCTGAACTTCTGAAAAGCCTAGTTCTGACTGAAGAGCAAACGGCTTTGCTGACTGATTTTCAGCGTGAACATCAGTTCGAGCAACGAGAGGATTAGGGAGTTGCATTTCGGTGCGCGTGTACCTATCCTATGTATCAGTTTATCTATGGTAAGAGACAAATTATGAGCAATATTATTAAGCAGCTTGAACAAGAGCAAATGAAACAGGAGGTACCTGCATTTCGTCCCGGTGATTCCGTTGAAGTAAAGGTATGGGTTGTTGAAGGTAGCAAAAAACGTCTGCAAGCATTCGAGGGCGTGGTTATCGCTATTCGTAACTGCGGTCTGCACTCTGCATTCACTGTTCGCAAAATTTCTAACGGCGAAGGCGTAGAGCGTGTATTTCAGACTCACTCTCCGGTCGTTGACAGCATCACTGTGAAACGTTGTGGTGCGGTACGCCAGGCTAAACTGTATTACCTGCGTGAGCGCACTGGTAAGTCTGCTCGTATCAAAGAGCGTCTTAACTAAGAGTTCGCTAACGGGACATCAAAAATCTTTTAGTTATGAATGGTTTAGTAAATGACTAAACCCTTTTTATTAGTTGATATACGTTATTTATCCGTGTCCTTTAGTGACAGATTTCGGTATTATATTCAATAACCTAATACATCATCAAACGTAATACTCACGTTTGATGTAAGTACCGATAAGCCTATCGTGCATTTCGGATTACGATTGAGGCGTTTCAATCGGTTGCACAGCGTGCAGATTTTT
>JBPETC010000032.1:0-18754 GCA_051710325.1 Symbiopectobacterium sp. | reverse complement strand
ACAACCAGCTTTGCTGCTTCGAGCTTAAGTTCTGCCGTGAAATGTTTTGCCATTTACTCACCTGTCGTATTGTTGAGGTAAGCATATCACCTCCGATAACGTAGCCTATATCAGTGTGATAATACACTTATGACATCAAGCGGCATAAATCAAATTATCATCGTACTGAACTTCCTTGCTAATTCCAGATAATGAACGTTCGTATAAGATTGGCTAATTAGCCCTACCGAGTTGGCCTTTTCTTGCGAACGATCCAAAGCGCGATACCGCTATTGCCGAACTATATCGTATTGCTATTGATCAAGCAGGCAGTAGTTTTCAGCATTGGCTAAGTCGTTTTTGCACAGCTCGTGTATAACTCGATGCGAATAATGCCTCTTTGCTTAAAAAATCTCAGGTTGATTTACTACTTCCTTTACGGGACAGGCAGGAAAATCTTATTTTCACCCATGGCAGCGTTCACCATATTAATAAACGCTTGCAGGTAAACTTGGATTTAGGCATGCGCCATTTCACGCAGAACGCTGTGATGGGGCAACGGTTTTCTCGATTACGATTTTTCCATCATCATGTGCGTGCGTGGATCGGCGTAGAGTATTGGCGTGATTTCCTAAAACTGGCTGTGAACAGTGATTTACACCTTAATAACTGGAAAGCGTTTTATAGCAATGAGCAAGAGCGTCCTGCGAATGGGTGGAGTATTCACACGGAGGCCTTTTATCTGATTAGCCCCAACTTGGTGTGAAACTACTGTATGTTGGTGTGAAACTACTGTATGAATAGTTTTATGACGAGCAGGTGGTACTTGTTTGGTAAAGACGATCGCCAGCATAACGTATGCTATGCCCTTCCCACTAATTACATTGAGCGCAGAGCATCGTAGATGGAAAGCTGTCTGCAATAACAGACGTTTTGCCTGCAATTTCACTATCAGTTTAGTCTGCCTTGGGAGCGGCAGCTTGTGATCCTGAAGCGGGGTTCGTTCGACTCGCCATTTGCCGAAGCAGCATTACGATCTTGTAATGCGTAAAAATCATCTGGTGCTTGAGTGCCGCAAGTTGCAACGCCTCTTTCTCTGCTCCTGACTGGTATGCGTCACTTCCGGGTGGAACTGTACGCCGTAAAAGCGTTTCTCTTCTTTAGCCATTTGAGCATAATCCGGGAGGATGGGTATTCCAGAGAGCAAAAATCACTTAATGTTGAAGTGAATGCCACCGATAAACTCGCTCGCCTGGAGTGGTCTTCATCGGCGTTGATTACTGCTGGCGGAAAAATTTTGCCGCACGGATACCAAAATTATGCAGTGGTGTTACCGAACCATAAGGACAGTGGTCAACCCTAGAACTGCTATCTCGTTTGCGCCGTTGCTATCGATACTAAGGGATATCGCTCGAATCATGGGAAATTCTGGGTATGCGTTCATGCGCCCGCAATGGCTATGATGCGTATGTCCTCAGATACTGCCCACAGCGCGTTTTTGGTGATTCCGGCCTGAGCCGTGGCGAACAATACGAGCAGTATCAATATCGTCCTCAATATAAAGACATTAACGGTAGAACATTGAGTAACATGACCAGCCATCTTTCCTTTCGGCTACTAAATCAGCAGAGGGGAGCCTCTACTGGTGAAGTAGCTCTCAGTGCAATTCGTGAAAGCGGGGAGGCTGGACGCTATATTATACAGTACGGGAAACGAAAGCGGGCGTGTATTCATTAGCCCCATGGATTGATAGCGTGGCGATGGCATCATTATCGGCAAGATTTGCGCTTAAGGCCGATGTGACAACTGCCAAGGTCAAGTCTCTATCTGCGGACAAATCCTTACTGACAGGTGATGGCATTGATTATGTTCAGTTTACTGCCTTGATTAGCGATGCGCACGGTAACCCTGTTCCCAATGCTGTAGTGCAATGGCGTTATTCATTTGGTCACTTGTCCGCCAGCAAGACACCAACATCTGCGCAGGGTATCGCTAATACCAGCTTAAAAGTGTTGATAAAGGTAAGGTGACCGTTACCGCTGCTATTAACCACTTCAGCGTGAGTGAAGTCAGCGTTAAAACCATGGAATTTATTGAGGGATTCCTGGGATATCGCGAGTGAAAGTGTCAGACATCACTCGGTTGCCGGTCAAGTGGTATTCATCATTAGTGTTTGTCGCAAAAGCACAGACCCTTGGCCCTCAGCAATTTGTCTGATCATCGCGTAGCAATCAGGCTTTAGTAGCGACTTTGATGAATCAAGCGGATGAAAATCGCTATACGGTGAAATTCAGAGGTTATTACCACTCTAGCTGTAAGCTCAGGCCGTTAAATGGCGCGATTGGCTGTGTGCCAAGGTCGGGAATGGTATGGATGCTGAGCTGGTTTTTCGGCAGACGATAATGCAACTTTGCCGCCAGCAGGGTGTGATGCGGGCGATATCCATTTCTTTGTGAGAAGCGGCTCGGGATATTTTGAGGTGGAATATCTGCTGCATGTGACGTTGCAGATTGTCAGATAGTTGCCTATCCATGTCCAGGGCTGTCAGCTCGCTATTACAATCAGCGAGACGAAAAAAGCCATTTTTAAAATGGATTTTTTAGCTATGAAAGGTGATAAGATCATGTGAAACATTACTCGATATTCTGAATCTGTTCCCACATTTTCTCAATTAGCACCTTCAGATCAATGCCGCTGGAAGTGACGGCGGCGTTGATGGACTTTGAGGCTAACGTGTTAAGATTCGCGGTTGAATTCTTGCATCATAAAGGCCAGCGGTGGCCAACGGCATCCAGTTTTTCAGGATGTTGTAGGTCTCTTTAATGTGCGCTTCGAGCCAGTTCCTGCTTGTTGAGCAGGCGTTTGCGCTGCCATTGCAGAATGAAATGATCTGCATATGTGCGCGCACTTTCACCACTTCGGCACTCACGCCCACAAGGCATTGTTCAATGAACAATTTTAGCGCGGTACCTTCCCTTTCTCGTGCGGTGATAAAATCATCCAGCGTTTTTCCAGTACGACCATAAACTCCTTGCTGATCGCACTGTTCCTTCCGATAAACGGAAGTATGTTTCAAGTTAACGCTGATTAACGGAGCTAAGCTCCCATGCGGCGTTACCCCAGCCGCCCTTGATATCATGGTGGGCGTAGGCGGTCATACTGCGGCTTATCGATATTTACCTGTTTAGCAAGTGACAAAGCAAGTATAACACGCCTGTGGTTTTGCAGGGTAGGATAAAATTGGTTGAGTGGGTGGCACACAGCAGGATTTCAGAACGCTACCGCATTATGCTGCGTGAAACAGACCTTCGTTTTGTAAGGCAATTTCCTAGCATTTGTTTTTCATTAGTTGCTTCAACTGCAATGCGGTGCGAGATTCTGGGTTGTCGCGGAGGCTGATCAGTGTCACCTCAAACAGCAACGGCTGTGCGATCGGTACAATTTTCAACATATCTGCGTAGCGATATGCGATAAACAGATCCACGATACCCGCGCTGCCACCCCCGCCAGCACCATATCGGCAATCACTGAGTAGGTTTTGTGATATACATCGGTGACATCGGCGTCAGTCATTTGGCGCGCAACGCACGGTGCGGCACCTTGCTTAACGGATCCTTCTGCTGTATCATCAGCAGGTTATTAGAACAGAGCCACTCCAGCGATACCGGACCGTTATGCGGGCTGTCTTTGGGAAACACCGCGACCACATATAGGCTTAAAACAGCTGCTCAGCCAGTAGGGCCGCGGCACTTGTTGACCAAATATCAGCGCAAAATCGAGTTGATCTTGCAGGATATTTTGACACAGCGTAGAGAAGTGCTTGGTTACCAGCTATACGTTGACACGCGCTTCTTGCTTGTAAAATTCCACCATGGTGGGTGGAACCACCATTTAGCTAAACGCACGCGCCGCTTTCAGCCGCACCCTTTGTACCCGATTGTGTCTCATCTGTTCCGTCAGAGAATCAATGGTATGCAGATGAATGTGAAGCTCCTGTACTTCAGGAATCAGACACAGTCCTTCGCAGGTTGCCACCATGCCCTGTGCGCTGCGTGCAAACAGGGAAAATCCCAGCTGTTGCTCAGCATGGTTGAACAACCCCGGCTTACGTTCAGCTGCGAAACGTTCAGCAAGCGATCAGCACCGCTGATGGTACTAGCCTGAAGAATAAGCCTGGAAGATTTCGATGTGGCGTAAGCGCATGGACAGTTTCTCCGTGTTGGTTAGGTCATAATTTCACCTTAAGCAAATTCCATGCAATATCCACGCCACCCGATGCTTTGGCCTGTGGTTATTTACCCCAAGTGGCTTCCAGTACATGTAACCAGTTGCCGTAGCAGATTTTTTCCAGAAATGGGCGATCGTATATCCGCGTCGAGTCAGTGCTTCGACCAGGAGCGGCAGCCCTGCGACATCATGCAGGGCTGGCGGTACGGTGGTGCCATCGAAATCGGAACAAAAATCGACGCTGTCTTCTACCAGCTTGTTCAGCAGGTAATCGATATGGTGGACAATCTTTTCCACCGTGGCGTTCGGGTCTTTTTTACCATCGGCGCGTAGGAACGCAGTACCGAAATTCACGCCGACAAAGCCGTTGCTTTCACGAATGGCATCCAGATGTTTATCTGTCATATTGCGGGACTGCACGCAGAATGCGTGGGCGTTGCGTTGGAGTGGCTGGCAATCAGCTAGGCATCGCTGATGCGTGCGCTGTCTGCCAAAACCCTTTTCATCCATGTGCGATAAATCCACCACGATGCGTTTGACGTTACACGCTTTTACCAGATGCAGTACCAGTTTCATTTGGTTATCAAACTGGAACAGGCGCTCAAAGATAGCGCTCTGGATGGAATAATTCAGCGTATCTGAGTTGTCGTGGAGTCAAGCCCAGTAATATCGGCATGATAGAGATGCGCAGATCTTGAGCCTGAGTCGAAGCGGCCAGACAGAGTGAACGCTCGAGGGCCAGCGAGGAAGGATGTCGTAGTGGCTTCATGTTGTGTCTCCCGGTTGTGAATAGGTTGTATTTGTTCTTATTTAAAACTGCTTGTTCATCAATTCGTTTCATTAATGACTATAATTGGCGACCTAGTGGCACGCGGGCCGACTTCGCGATAAGTCATTTTATTGACCTCTTCGCCTGCTTTGCGAAGCGGGGAAGGGATCTTGCTGTCATCAAACTGGCGCACGCTACGTTGTTGAGGGTTGGCAATCGGCAGCGATGCCAGCAAGCGCTGCGTATAAGGATGATGAGGGTTATTGAACACCGCCTGGCGCGGGACGATTTCCACAATCTGACCGAGATACATCATGGCGACGCGGCTGGCTATGCGCTCCACTACTGCCATATCGTGAGAAATGAAATCTATGACATGCCGATTTTTTGTTGCAGATCCATCATTGGAAAACCATTTGGATTTCGCGACGCAATGGAAAAAAAGCGCGATCGTCCATCTGAGAGATTTCATTGCCCTGAAGCAGAATGCTTTCTGATGCGCTCTGAATTAGACGCAGGCAGCGCCGCACACCCGATGGTGGATTTTACACAGCCGCTCTCCCCGACAATCGCCAGGGTTTTTCCGGGTCATACGCAAAAATCAATCTGCTCGACCGCGTGTACGCGATACGTAACCGCGGAGAAAATGCCGCTGCGGATCGGGTAGTAGACGCGCAAACCACGGATATCCAGCTACGGCTCTGCGTCATAGCGTGCAGTTTTCTGTTCGCTAACCCCAGTAGTGGAAAACGACGTGGCCATGCTCTGTCGCGCATATCGCCCAGCTTAGGCCATGCGGCTAACAAGGCTTAAGTATATGGGTGCTCCGGATGCGCGAAAATTTGCTCAACCGTACCTTATTCCACCACTTCATCCAGATACATCACCACCACGCGATCGGCGATTTCAGCGACAACGCCCATATCGTGGTAATAAACAGCTCTGCTATAGATCGCGCAGGATGTCTAGAATGCGCGCTTGCACGCTGACATCCAGCGCTATGGTGGGGGTTCATCAGCAATTAGCAACTGCGGCTTGCACACCAGCTCCTGCGCGATCATTACGCGTTGTAGCATGCCACACCGGAGAGCGAGGCTGGGTAGCTTTTCATCACACGATCCAATCCACATCGACGATGCGCACTTTACCCAGTAGCTCGTGCGCTTTTTATCCTCCGTGACGGAATCGCAAAGCTAGTGGTCGCGAGGCGCTTCCGTTAATTGATCGCCTACTTTCAACATCTGATTGAGTAATGTCATCGGTTCCTAAAAGATCATCGACATATCGCGCCCGCGCAGTTGACAGCGATCGTCCTCTTTCATATTCAGCAGATCGTGGCGCTGTCCGTGGCGGGAATGGAAATGAATGCTGTCGCGCTCAATAGCCGCCGAGTTGGCCAACAACCCATTCCGGTTAACGATGTAACGGATTTTCACGAGCCGCTTTCACCCGCAATGGCAACTATTTCCCCTTATTGACGGAAAATAAGATGCTTTTCATGGCAATATGTTTTCCCGACCTGCCGCTGAAGCTGATGCTCAGGTCATCGATCTTCAGCACCGGCATGGCGGTTTGTGGGGGCGACTCTGGGTGCGGGATGGCCTGTGCGAGTTGCGTCATGTGGACTATACAGTTAACAGTATGGACTCTTGCTGTGTCATAGCCAGATGCGTCCTTGGTGATAAGTCGGATAGGGTGAGCTATCGGCGGCCATCCAGATCGACATAGTCGGCGGCAGCGACTGGTAGTGCCGCTTCCATCGCCAGTGAAGCGTCATCAGGCAACCGATCATCAGTTTTCGTTGGCGCAAAGGGAATAGGGTGCGAAAAACGCAGTAACTCCTGATCTTTTCCAGCCGGTAACGCTTGCTCAATCAGCGCAATGTTATAGGGCAGCAGAGCGTGACACAGGCTGAGTAAACGAGCCTAGCCCAGCTTTCCGTGACATCGACAATCAGAGTGGCCCGTGGTGTTGCGTCGCGCACTGCGGCGATTTTCTCAACGATGTCGCTGCGATCCAGCTTGAGCTTTATCACCTGCGTGCCGCGTGATATCGCGTCGCGGGTCGCCGTCACCATATTTTCCAATAACTCAACGCTCAGCATTTCAGTGGTAATCAAAGAAGCGAGCGGTTGTATTCCACCTGCTGCCATACGGTTTGTTTATGCAAGGCGGTATTTCAAACGCCACAGTGCGCAATCGAGTGCGTTACATGCTGCATAGGAGGGAGCAGCGTTTGGATTTCATCCCTTGACGCACCGCGCGTAACAGCACCACGTACGGCGTCAAGTTGACGGCAAACACTGGCGCGGCAGACTCTTGATATTCAAACGCGGGCGTACATTCACCTAAACAGATAATTCCCTGTTCTTCAACGGTAATCCTAACTACGCTTACGACATAGCGCAGTTCTTGCGTACGTTTGCACGGGTGTGCTAGAGAGAGTTTGATAGTCTCAATCTGCATCTGGCGCATCTCGTGTATCCCTCTGGTGAATGAATAATCAAAACTATTTCATGCAAGGGAATGACTGACAAATACTTGTTTGTCGGTAGGGTATGACTTCAGGCTATACGCTGATGCAGACGCCAACACTCCCCTGCCAATATCGCGAAACGCGTGGCAGCTAAAGTAGGAATTGTTGTACGAAGGCCGTATAATGCGCGCCAATTAACAGAGCATAACCCGGAGAATCTCATGCGTCCGTCAGGTCGAAGCGCACAACAGGTGCGTCCCGTCACACTAACGCATGGCTATACCAAGCATGCGGAAGGTTCCGTGTTAGTGGCGTTCGGCGACACGAAAGTACCGTGTAACGCGACGGTAGAAGAATGTATGCCGCGCTTCCTGAAATGGCAAAGGAAAGGCTGGGTGACCCACTGAATACGGCATGCTACCGCGTGCGAGCCATAGCCGCAATACCCGTGAAGCCGCAAAGGGGAAATAGGACGGAAGAACGCTGGAAATCCAGCGCATTATCGCACGTTCTCTGCGCGCTGCTGTTGATCTGGAAAAGCTCGGTGAATACACCATCACGCTGGATTGCGATGTGTTGCAGATTGGTGGCGGCACGCGCACTGCTTCTATTACCGGCGCTTGTATTGCGCTGGCGGATGCGTTCAACAGCATGGTGGTAAAAGGCCAGCTCAAAGCCAGCCAGTTCAAAGGCATGGTAGCGGCGGTTTCTGTGGGGATGGTTGCTGGTGAGGCCGTGTGCGATCTTGAGTACGTGAAAGACTCTGCTACGGAAACGGACATGAACGTAGTTATGACCGAATATGGCTGCATGATTGAGGTGCAAGGTAACGCCGAAGGCGAGGCGTTCAGTCACGAAGAGCTGCTGGCGCTGCTCGCTCTAGCGCGCGGTGGCATTGATACTATCGTCGAAACGCAGAAAGCGGCGTTGACGCAAGCGCCAGTCTTGGACTTCAAGCAAGCATGCCTGGCATAAACTGCCTGTCATTTCATCAGCCGTTGCCTGGCAGCGGCGTTATCCATTTTTGCGAAGAGACCTCGGCGTTGCTTTTTATGGCTGCTATTCCAACCATAACCATACTCACCGTAATACGAGGAGATGCAGTAATGAAAGCCTATCAGCGCCAATTTATTGAATTCGCGCTTAGCAAGCAGGTATTAAAATTCGGCGAATTCACACTGAAATCCGGGCGTGTCAGCCCCTATTTCTTCAATGCCGGTCTGTTCAATACCGGACGCGACCTGGCACTTTTGGGGCGTTTTTATGCTGAAGCATTGGTGGATGCCAGTATTACTTTTGATGTGCTGTTCGGGCCAGCTTACAAAGGGATTCCGATCGCCACGACCACCGCGGTGGCGCTGGCTGAACACCACGAAACCTATGTGCCATACTGCTTTAACCGCAAAGAAGCTAAAGATCACGGGGAAGGAGGCGATCTGGTAGGCAGCGCGCTGCAAGGCCGTATCATGCTGGTCGATGACGTGATTACCGCAGGTACTGCCATTCGTGAATCCATGGGCATTATCGCAGCAAATGGCGCGACGCTCGCCGGGGTGTTGATTGCACTGGATCGCCATGAGCGCGGTACAGGAGCCATTTCTGCCATTCAGGAAGTGGAACGCGATTATCAGTGTCAGGTGATTTCCATCATTGCGCTACAAGATCTGATCAGCTTTTTGGCAGAAAAGCCAGAGATGGCCGTGCATCTGGATGCGGTGAAGGCCTATCGAGATCGATATGCTATTACTGCATAGTCACCTGTGCATCGGTGCTGATGTTGCCTGAGAGATTTCTGGCTAGCCTGTTGCTGTGTTAACAGGCCGTGGTGCAGAGAGGCTCTTAGGCAAAATCGGGGCGATATTAATAGACTTGGGTGGCAAGCAGTGGTCAACGTGTCTCAAAATCCTGATCCTGTGTAGGCCGAAAGCGAAATTCTGAGCGAACATAGCGAGCGTGACAGCATCCCTTCGCAGAAGGCGAGCAACTGGCTGGCAAGCAGTGACTCGTCATGGGTAAGGGCTTTCCTTTTCGCAGTTTGTGCTTGCGCAACACCTGCTTAAGCTGCGATTCAATGCGTTCAAACAGCTAGTTGATGCGGTCCTTGCAGACGATCCTGTTCGAACATCAGCTCATGGCCGGTCAGGATGCGCGTCAGTCCGGGATTGCGTTCAACAAAACACAATATGAGCAATAAAATCAATCGTATACGTTGTAACGTATCTTTCTTATATTGCAGAATCAGATTGATACGTGTTGTCAGCGAATCCTCAATAAATTCGATAAGACTGTCAAACATCCGTGTTTTGCTGGGCAAGTGCCGATAGAGTGCGGCTTCGGAAACCCCGACCATTACGGCAAGCTTTGCGGTAGTGATGCGTTGACTACCATCTCTGGATTTCAGCATTTGCGTCAACGCTCGCAAGATTTCCTAGCGACGCTTCCTTGTGTCTAAGGGGTATACCCATTTTTGGATCAACGACGACCAGAATGGCCGAAACCGCCTTCTCCCCGCTCTGTTCCTACAAAATCATCAACAATGTTGAATTCAGCCTGAACAACGGGAACAAACACCATTTGTGCGAGGCGTTCTCCGGGCTCGATAGTGAAGGCTTGCTGGCTACGGTTCCAAACGGAAACCATCAGTTGTCCCTGATAATCAGAGTCGATAAGTCCAACCAGATTACCTAATACCACACCGTGCTTATGCCCAAGCCCTGAGCGGGGGAGAATAACAGCAGCCAGGCTTGGATCGGCGATATGGATAGCGATACCTGTTGGCACCAGTATCGTCTCCTCTTCGACTAGCGCGATCCCTTCATCGATACAAGCTCGAAGGTCAAGGCCAGCTGAGCCTGCGGTGGCATAGGCCGGTAACGGAAAGTGTTGACCAATGCGTGCATCAAGAATTTTTACGTCGATTTTTTTCATCATAACGGCGGACAATCTCATCGATTAAATGTTGGCCAAGGAGGCGCTTTTCGCACAGAGGTAAACGGGTGTCACCCTCTGGCCAAAATAACTGCAACGCATTGGTGTCACTGTTGAATCCTTGCCTTGAAAGGGAAACATCATTTGCGCAAATCAGATCCAGATTTTTACGCGTCAATTTTTGACGCGCGTATTCTTCCACATTCTGGACTTCGGCAGCAAACCCAACGACGAAAGGGCGAGACGCTGATATGGCTGCAACCCCTGCAATAATATCTGGGTTTTTAACCAGTGTGATACTGATTTCATCGCCCTGTTTTTTTATCTTGTCCTTGGCTATCTGTTTAGCCCGGTAATCGGCCACAGCGGCACAGCCGATGACAATCTGCTGTTGTGCCGCATGAGACATCACCGCCTGCTGCATATCCAACGCGCTGGTCACGTCAATGCGCCGAACGCCTACAGGTGTTGGTAGTGACACGGGTCCGGCGACCAGCGTCACGTGAGCGCCACGCTCCGCCGCCGCTTGAGCGATGGCAAATCCCATCTTGCCCGAACTGTGATTGGTAATAAAACGTACCGGATCAAGCTCCTCGCGCGTTGGTCCAGCGGTGATCATGATGTTGAGATGTTGCAGATCGTTGACGCGCGTAAAATAACCCTCGGCAAGCTCAACGATCGCCGACGGATCAATCATTCTACCAGGACCCATATCACCACAGGCCTGACTTCCGCTGTCTGGGCCCCAAACCAGGCCACCGCGCCGTGCCAACGTGGCAAGATTATCCTGTGTTGGCGTTGCGCGATACATCTGCTGATTCATGGCAGGTGCAATAGCGACGGGGGCAGCCGTTGCCAGACAAAGCGTGGTAAGCAGGTCGTTAGCCATGCCAGCGGCTAAACGGGCGATCACATCCGCCGTTGCGGGCATAAGAATAACTAGGTCAGCCCATTTTCCCAGCTCAATGTGCCCCATCGACGCTTCGGCAGCAGGATCGAGCAGATCGTCTGACACTAGGTATCCTGAAACAGCCTGAAGCGTGAGCGGTGTAATAAATGCCTTTGCGGCAGGTGTCATTACCACGCGGACTTCTGCGCCACGATCGCGTAGACACCTAACAATTTCTGGGCATTTGTAAGCAGCAATACCGCCGCTGATGCCGAGCACGACTTTTTTACCCGGGAGCCCGGGCTGATTGGAAAATCTCGTCATCATCTTTGTCCGATTAACGCCTAACGTCTGGGAAGAAATATTTTATCATAACCTTGCCGGATGAGCGGCATCTTGCTCGCGTTTGTCTATGTTCATGAGGCTTTGTTGCAGGGGTGCGGTTATGCAGGGGCTCGCTTGTGTTCTTGTCGTGCTACCGTGAGCCTGCCATGATAGGGCAACGATGGAAACGAGGCAAAACGGTGTGGATTGACGATCAGGCTCCGCATAAAAAGCTTATTACCTCGGGAGCCGAAGCGCTTACGGATGTGGAGCTGTTGGCTATCTTTCTACGCACTGGGTTGCCAAGGTTCATGTGATGGTATTGTCGGAGCAACTTCTGCATCATTTTGGCTCCCTTTTTACCATATCATGATGGCCGAGCAACAAACATTTTGCACCGTGAAATGGGATGGCTGTGGTTAAATTTGTGCAATTTCAGGTGATAGCGGAACTAGCACGGCGATTATACGCCACACGCTTAGTGAAGGAAAAGCGATGCTGAATCCCAATCTGACTAACCCTAAAGTACTTGCAATCGGCGGTGGCACATCAGGCGTGAGAGATTTTTACCGTGCTGTTTCTTGATAAACAGCACTGCGTGATTCGACATCAAGAGATGTTTACAGGTACTATCGCCTGCCCTGCGTCGAGGTGAACCCGAGAGAAATGGTGCGTGAAGCGTTAAAAGCCAATGCAGTTGCGCTCATTTTGGCGCATAACCACCCTTTCGGGGATGTAGAGCCTAGTAGAGCCGATCGAATGATAACGACACATATTATTCAGGCATATGCATTGATGGATATTTACGTTCTCGATCACATGGTAATTGGGCATGGTGAACACGTATCATTTGCCGAGCAAGGCTGGATTTAGCATATTTTCCGCGATCCTTAGAGATCTTTCGCTACTCGGGACTTGAGTACATCCGCGCTATAGCGTACACTACGCCACCTTTGAGAATCTCGGGTGTGGCGTTAGACCCTATCTCGGTAGATTTTAGCCTGATGACAGTATCTTACTTGTAAAGCTGCTTACATAGACTATAGAGCCTGACGATGTGGCCAACATCCTCTACGAGAGCTCAAGCTGATTTAATTTTTGGAGAATAGACATGTCCAAAGTCTGCCAAGTTACTGGCAAGCGTCCGATGACCGGCAATACCCGTTCCCACGCACTGAATGCGACCAAACGACGTTTTCTGCCTAACCTGCATTCCCATCGTTTCTGGGTTGAAGACGAAAAACGCTTTGTAACGCTGCGCGTATCTGCTAAAGGTATGCGTATTATCGATAAGAATAGTATCGAAGCGGTCCTGGCCGATCTGCGTACCCGTGGTGAAAAGTGCTAAGGAACTGAATCATGGCTAAAGGTGTTCGCGAGAAGATCAAGCTGGTTTCTTCTGCCGGTACTGGTCATTACTACACAACGACGAAGAACAAGCGCACTAAGCCGGAAAAACTGGAACTGAAGAGATTTGATCCGGTTGTCCGTCAACATGTTATCTATAAAGAAGCTAAAATCAAGTAGTTTTAGTGGACTTATAAAACCCGGCCTTTGGCCGGGTTTTTACGCTACGTTAACCGCGGGAGTATTCAGGAGGAGAAAATGCCGGAACTACCGGAGGTTGAAACGAGCCGCCTCGGGATATCACCCTATCTTGTCGGACACGTTAATCCTGCACGTTGACGTGCGTAATCCCCTCTTGCGTTAGCCGGGGTCCAGCGAGATTCTTGCGTTGAGTGACCAGCCTATTTTTTGAGCATAGTGCGTCGGGCAAAATACCTGCTGTTTGCGCTACCCGGCGGCTGGATTATTGTGCATTTTGCATGTCTGGCAGCTTGCGCATTCTGCCGGAGTATCTCCCTCCTGATAAATACGATCAGGAGGATATGGTCATGGACAACGACCATGTTCTGCGTTATACCGATCCCCGACGTTTTGGTGCCTGGCTGTGAACGACGGACCTTGAAACAAGCAGCGTACTTGCGCACTTTTGCCCGGAACCTTTGAGTGAGGTATTTCTCTCCCGACTATTTCTATCAACGTTTGTGCGGTAAGCACACGGCTATTAAGCAGTGGTGATGGATGGATATAACAAGGTAGTGGTCGGCGTAAGGAAACATTCATGCCAGCGAATCCCTGTTTATGGCGGGTATTCATCCCGATCGTGCAGCAGACGCGCTGAGCGAATCAGAATCTGCTCGTTTCGTTCAGTTGATAAAGCAGGTGCTATAGAGCTTGATTGAGCAAGGCGGGCACGACGTTAAGGGATTTCTTACAATCAAATGGTAAACCTTGGTGTTTTGCGCAGGAATTACAGGTTTATGGTCGGGTCGGGCGGGGAGCTTTGCCGTGTATGCGAAACGCTGTTGTTAACGAAAAAATATGAACAGCGTAGTACATTTTGTTGTCATTCCTGCCAGGAATGATGCTGGATAAATAACGCCAAACTGCCGTTTGAAGGGCGAATTTGGAAAAGCATCAACGAGATTGCAAAACTGAGGATTTTATCGGTGAACCACGAGTACTATGCCGCCGCATGGCATCCGCTTGATAAGCAGCATATAAAGTTAACCTACGTTATGCACTTTTATACTGCAATCAGGACAATATCGATTCCTTATTTTCGTTTCTACGGCTGTGTGAGAAGCTGCCGGAAGATATCAGAACTGCGGTAGAGTTCGTTATTGTTGATGATGGTTTACCGATTAAGTACGACATTGGCACTTCCGAGCTGAACATCACCTGGCTGCGTATTAATGAATATATTCCATGGAATCAGATTAGCTCACGCAATTTAGGGGTGACTTATTCCAAGTCTGACAAAATTTTTATCACTGATCTTGACCACGAATTGTCGGAATCCTCATTCCACTATTTGATCAATTTCTGTAACCCGGCCGCAATTTTTATAAAATCTATCGGGAAATCAGTGAAAACGGCGTCAAAAAACGCGGAAAAGTGTGTAACATTGGTAGCATGTATTTATGGCCATCCGAACATGTTCTTTATGTCGCATGCGCGCTTTATGCGTTTCTTTGGCTATGAATGAGGAGTTTGCCGGGAAATTATGGCTCAGAAGATTTCCGCTTCGTTAAATACCAAAAATACCCAAGGAAGGGTCGCCGCGCCGCCAACATTATTTGCCGAAAAGCATCTGATGTTTTGGACGGGAAGTGGACTAGTAAGAGAGTTACCATACATTACAGCGCGACCTTTTCGCCAATACGCTAATTGATAAGCGTAAGAAGCAAAGAGTGCAGCTTATTCGGTTATTAGTATGTATGTGGGCAAAGCCGTATTTCTTTAACTTTACCTGGGAAATTAAATACCGTAACAACATAATGCCAGTGATATTGCCCCGCTAAATACATGATGGCGCCCACTGTGGTGGTTCCGTTATCTATGCGGCACATTGGCACGTTAATCGCATAGTGATTTTCCGGCGGAGTAGGCCTATCTACCCGCCGGGTTATATCTTACTTACCCTGCGCTAGTTTTTGCTTAAGTGCCGAGCCAATCGAATCGGGAAGAAAGTGTGAGACATCTCCACCGTGTCGGGCAACCTCTTTGACCAGAGAGGAAGAGATAAATGAGCATTCTTCCGATGGCATCAGGAACACGCTCTCCAAGGTTGGCATTAAATGAGTATTCATTTTTGCTAACTGAAGCTCATATTCAAAGTCGGATACAGCTCGCAGCCCGCGAATCAACACATTCGCTTGCTGTTGTTTAGCGAAATGTACCATAAGATCGGAAAATCCCACCACCTCAACATTCGTCAAATGTTGCGTTGCCTGCCGTGCTAATGCGACACGCTCATCCAAACTGAACATCGTATTTTTACTGGGACTGGCGGCAATGGCTAACACGAGATGATCGAATAGACGTGAAGCGCGGGTGAGCAGATCCTGATGCCCCTTGGTTAATGGATCGAAGGTACCTGGGTAGATTGCTTTGGTTGCCATGGGAATCCTTAACACCAGAGAATCAGATAGATGAATTTACACGTGGTGGAAGATAAGGCTCAAGCAGTGTGAGCAAGCGCTGAAGCGCTCCTTGATTCTGGCGCAGCACTTCTACAGCGTGCCGCCCATAATAGAGCCGGTAATTTTCATCCGTCAGCAGACTATTCACTTCTTTAACAATACTGTCAGAATCTTTAACGGTGATCAAACCGCCTGCTTCTGACAATTTAAGGCAAATATCTTTGAAGTTAAAGGTGTGCGGACCCATCAATACCGGGATGGCATGTGCAGCAGGCTCCAAAGGATTATGCCCTCCCCGTTCAAGTAGGCTTCCACCGACAAAAGCGATGTCAGCGATGCCATACAGCATCATAAGTTCGCCCATGGTATCGCCAATAACTATTTGGGTATCAGTCGCCGGGATTTCTCCACTGCTGCGCAGGGTGTAACTAAAACCCAGACTCTGGGTAATTGATTGAGTTGTCGGGAAACGCTCAGGGTGGCGAGGTACCAGAATCAACAGCAAATCGGGAAACCGGTTCAACAATTCACGGTGCGCGGTCAAAATAATCGCTTCTTCACCTTCATGAGTGCTGGTAGCAATCCACACAGGGCGTCGAGATGCCCATTGACGTCTTAGCGCCACGGCTCTCGCAGCTAATTCCGGTGTGACAGAAATATCAAATTTCAGACTGCCAGTGACTGCTAAGTGTGAACGCTGTAAACCGAGATCGATAAAGTGCTCACCGTCCTCTTTATTTTGAGCGGCGATCAAGGTAGTGCGGCGCAGAATGCTACGAGTCAAAGAGCCAATTTTTTCGTAGCCTGCCGCTGAGCGTTCAGAAAGCCGTGCGTTGGCAATAACCAACGGAATATTACGGCGGTGAAGTTCAGTGATGAGATTTGGCCACAGTTCGGTTTCCATGATGATCACCAGTTTTGGATTCACCTGATCAAAGAAACGCTTAATGGCACAAGGAAGATCGTAGGGGAGATAAACGTGGTAGACATCATTGCCGAAGGCAGACCGTACACGCTCTGAACCGGTCGGCGTCATGGTGGTTACTGTAATCGGCAAAGAAGGGTAACGATGGCGAAGCGCCCTAACCAAGGGAATGGTTGCCAATGTTTCGCCAACAGAGACCGAATGCAGCATGATACCGTTGGGTTTGACCTTTTCCGCACAGAATCCATAGCGTTCACTATGGCGATCACGGTAGGCAGGCGCTTTGCGTCCTCTTAGCCACAAGCGGAGCCAGATTAATGGTTGAATGAGGTAAAGCAAGATTGTGTAAAGGGTTTGCAGCATTGGTATTGGCTATTTTAAAGTTTTCACTGAAAATATTTTAGTTTTTTTGTTAAGGAATAACTATAGCACTTGGCTATTAATTTTTTGTTTAATTTCCTGACTCGCTAAAAATTTTTTCGAGTATAAGCAGTTCTTTTCTCTATCTCTAATTTTTACTGGACAACCAAAGTATATTTCCCACTCATTTAAATCTTTGGTGATAAGAGACTGTGCTCCGACGGATACTCTCTCTTCATGTTATATTAGGAAGAACAACAGTGCCTGAGCTAATGATAACATATTTCTCGAGGGTAACTACACCTGTTATTAGACCAGTGTACTCCTCACTTATTATTGAATTAGTCAGCTTCTTTTCTGAGAAGTCATCAGATTTGCTATAAATTTTGAGACCTTGTGAAAGGCCACAAAAATATTTGATGATTATTCCGGCGCCAGCAGAAAGAAACGTGTATCCGCCAATGTGCACATAGGAGCCTATATTTAAGAATCCGGATCCTGATGCAACAATTGTTATGAATCCATCAATTCTAACATTGTTGCCTAAAGAAATATTTTCTAATCCTGTAATGTTACAGATTTGAGCTGCCTGAACATTTTTACCACATGTTTAAAAACAAATAAACGTAATTCGTCATCTGTGTAGTAACTAATGTTGAAGGGTTTTTCATTTTATAGATCATGTGTTTTATGAAGCAAGTGAAGATTTCATCTACGGAGAAATACTTTTTAATTCAATTATAAATTTTTTTACGTTAAGAATTGATTAATTTTCTTTTTCAAAAATTAAATCTAATGCGGCTTTTACGGGTTCTTTGTCGCCTCTTCAATTTGCTCAAACCCATATGCAATACCTAATCGCATCTTAGGATCAGACTGTCATTTCGTTAGTGATAAATTTTTATCAGTAACAACAATCGGAATACAGCCACACATTATGTCAAACAACAAATATCCAGTGTATAGCTTATAATAAATAAAATACTTTACATGCTTAAATATTTCAATTAGTTCTTTATGTTTTTTCGTCGATAAGAATTGAATAGGATAGAACATGGATTATCTTTGGATTATCTTTCTTCACTAACCATTTCTAGTGCAATATGTTGTACCTGTTCGTTCTTTAGATGCACCAATCTTATTATAAGTATCATTTATCTGATGAAATACATGAGGTACTGTGTTAGATATACGGAAATCGCATAGCTTAAAATCTCTGCTAAATGCACCGCATGAGAAATACAGTTCGCTAGAGAAATAATTTACGTTTCCTGTTTGATAATCCGGATGGTGTAATAACCATCTGACTACATTTTTAGCTTTTAATGGGTTTACTGATACTATTTTTGGATATATAATAATAGAATTTTCTGAATCATCTTTTGTTAATTTATTAATTGCAGTGATTTTTATAATTTTATTTGTTTTATATTTTATGCTATTAAATTTTATTTTTATTTTTTCTTTTATCTCAGAAAGATGGTTTTCCGAGATAAAGTATATTCTTTGATCATGGGATGTAAATAAGCATTTTCTCAAATTAGCCATGCCCTAGGTAAGGGTCGAATATTGTTCTCTTTATTAAAAATAAAGGTGTAAAAGTATGTGGTTAATTAAATATATTGCTTTGTTGAGGGCTGTTATGATGATAAATATCGAAAACCAATCGATTTAACATTCCATCAGCTCTATATTCTTTTATCGAGTCAATATCTACAGGTGTTAATGGTCTTTCTAAAAACATTGCAAAGAGTCAATATCAGCTCAATCATCCAATAAATTAATCACAGTATAAACCCTCCTGTTTTGGATGTGGAGATACAGTGGCTACAGTTGATGTAAGATGTTCGTTTTGTGAACAGACAGTCTCTGTAAAAAAACACAGTTAT
>JBPETC010000031.1:0-18852 GCA_051710325.1 Symbiopectobacterium sp. | reverse complement strand
TGATGGCTATAGGGCTTACAACGACGAACTTACAAAAGCAAAACACATTGTTGGCAAACTGTATACACAGCGTATTGAGCGTAAAAATCTGCACGCTGTGCAACCGATTGAAACGCCTCAATCGTAACTGGTTATCAGTACATTCCAGCTGGCGGTTAGTTTGGCCGTAATCGCGAGGCGAATTATCTGGCGATGAACCCAAACAGACTAATCCCCTACCTGCAAGACGACGATCTGGTGTTATAGGAATCAATACCATTGTTCGTTATCTGGCCGCCAAATACGGTCAGCAGAGCCTGTATATGGTCGATCACGGTCAGCGCGCGGCAATAATGCAGAAAAGTGGATGGACTGGGCAATATCGTTTGCTGTACCGTTTGGTACCGTATTTATTGCCCTAGTGCGCACGGGCCTGAACAGCGTGATATTGCCCTGATTGCCAAACAGAAAACAGAGTGCGAACGCCTGCTAGCTATCGCTGACGATGCCTCTCCCGTCAACCTTGGCTGTCCGGATTGGCATTCGGTATTGGCGATATTTCTCTGGGATGCATTGTGTATGGCTGGTTTAAGATGGACATCGAGCGCCCGTCATTGTCACATCTTAAACGCTACTATCAGCAGTTGACCGCTCGCTCCGTTTTCCGCAACACGGTCATGTTGCCGTTAACCTAATGCGATGTATCTGGCGTTATTCTCTAACGGAGTGCGCCGGTTATTGCAGCCCGGACACGCAGTAATTTTCCATCGATATCATCGGTGAGCAGTTACAGGTAATAATTCTGCCACCCTGACACTTTGCGGATGCGTTCATTACGATCCGCTAGCAAGCGCTCCTCAGACAGGATTCGATCGCCCTCCAGCGTTAAGCGTATCAGATTACGCTCTGCCAAGAAAGGAGACGCCGATAAACACCGAATTTTTCCACTGCGGAAAGCGCTCGTCCTGATAAAATTCCATACCGCTGATACTGAGCAACTTTTCCCACATGTGCTTCGGATCGGCCATGCCCGGCACATGGGCTCCCTTCACTTCCGGAATTTTCAGCCCAGAGTAGTTGATACCGTGCGTCGCCAATGGCAAACCGTAATTTTTCCCGGCGGCGGGAACCTTGATTTCATCACCACCGCGCGGACCATGCTCGTGCTCCCAACAGGGTTCCGGTAACCGGGTTAAAGGTCAGCTTCTGCGGATTACGGTGGCCATAGAACCATATTTCCGGTTGTGCCCCAGCCTTGTTCACAGAGGGATTATCGACAGGGACTTTACCTTCCGCCGTCAGCCGCACGATCTTCCATTGCAGCTTATCCAGATCCTGCACAGTGGGACACTAGTTATGTTCACCGAACGAGATAAACAGCATACCGTTTTTATAGCAAGCCAACTTAACTTGCAGCGCACTAGTTTCTGTAACGGACAGCCGGTAAAAACCAGCATGGTCAGCTTGTGTGAACAGCTTGACTCATTTAGCATGTGGGTGCGATTTCACTATGTTTACCCCTATTCACATGTGGATGATATGATTCCATTGATGGCTGCGGACAAGATCCTGCCCTATCTGGATATTCCATTGCAGTACGCTAGCCCGAAAATTCTTAAGCTGATAAAACGCGGCCCCGGTGCGGGTAGAACGCACGCTGGAGCGAATCAAACAGTGACGCGCGTGTCCCGATCTGACGCTGCGTTCCACCTTTATTGTCGATTTTCCCGGTGAAACCGAAGAAGATTTCCAAATGCTGCTCAATTTTCTGAGCGAAACGCGCCTGGATCGTGTGGCTGTTTTCAATTCAACCTGGCTGAAGGCGCAACGGCAAACGAGCTGCCGGATTAAGTGCCGGAAGCGATCAAAGAAGAACGTTTCCACCGCTTTATGGCGCTACGCTGCAGCAGCGTATCTCCGCAAAACGCTTGCAGGAGAAAATCGGCCGCACATTGCGCGTGCTGATCGATGAAGTGGATGATGAAGGCGCTATTGGCCACAGCATGTCAGATGCACCGGAAATCGATGGCAGCGTCTACCTTAACGGCGAAACCAACGTCAAAATTGGTGATGTTGTGCAGGTGATTATCGAACACGTCGATGAATACGATCTGTGGGACAGCTGGGTAAATTAATCGGATATTACACCGCAAAAACCGGCCCGCTGGCCAGTTTTTTTGCCTGCTTTTCGCGCGATCGCACAACAATCAATCAATAATCGGCTATTATTTTGGTTATAAGCTTGCTTACACCAGACGGGTAAAGTAGCCTTTGCTCATGATCATTTTTTTTATTTTGATACCCCTATGAGCATATGGAAGCGCCTGATAGTCGGTTCGGGTATTGTTCTTTGCGTATCATTATTGTCAGCATTCGCTCTGGACCGGTGGATTGGCTGGAAAACGACACCCTACATCTATGATGATTTAACTACGCTGCCGGAGCGTCAAGTGGGTGTAGTGCTGGGTACGGCAAAATATTATCGCGTTGGCGCATTGAATCAGTACTACCTGTTCCGTATTCAAGGGGCTATCAATGCATACAACGACGGGAAAGTCAGCTATTTGCTGCTCAGCGGTGACAACGCACTGCAAAGTTACAGTGAACCGATGACCATGCGACGCGATTTGATCGCAGCGGGCGTTTCACCCAGCGACATTGTGCTGGATTATGCGGGGTTCCGCACGTTTGACTCGATTGTGCGTACGCGCAAAGTGTTTGATACCAACGATTTCACGATTATTACCCAGCGCTTCCACTGCGAACGCGCACTGTTTATTGCTATGCATATGGGAATTCAGGCACAGTGTTATGCGGTACCCTCGCCGAAAAACATGATAACGATCAGGCTGCGTGAGGTAGGTGCCCGGCTTGGAACGTTGTTCGATCTCTATATTCTCAAGCGCGAACCCCGCTTCCTTGGCCCGCTGGTGCCCATTCCGGCAGAGCATAAAATTGCCAAGGATAAAGCCTAATTATCCTGCTTATACCACCAGAATTGCTCAGCACGTTAGACAATCCGCCATAATGCGGGTGCTACCACTATCAGAAAGAGGTTCTTCGGCTAGATTAACGCGAAGACTCTGCAATCAGCCTGATTTAAGCGTCGCCATCCCCATTCCAGTTAGCTTTGTCCGAAATTACGCAGCTAGTATGGCACCGCCAAACCGCTAATCAACCAAATAAACGGTACAGTGCCCAGCAATTGCAAACGCTTAAACTGCATAAAAACGCCTAGTGATAAAAGAATCGGGTGCAGATCAGCACCTGCAACAGATAGCTGCTCAATGCAATCCGTCCGATGTCTTCTATCCAGAAGGATACCCGCCATTGTCGTAACGTTGACAAATATCAGTAGTAGAGCGCCAGATAACCGATAGCCTGAATTGGCGCGGCAATATCGCGAGGAATTTGCAGTAACAGCCTGCTCCAGCGGTACTCCCACAGGCAAGATGTCACTGCAACACCGTGCCGATAGCGTCAATCAGCAATCCCCCCGCGATGAACCATAGCGCAACCTTGCGATAATGCGCCTTGCTAAATTCACAGTGCAAGCCAACTTCTACGCATTAACCCGGCTCCCAGGAGGAGCAATGAGCCTGTCAGCAGCAGCCATTAAGATACCAATACAGCAACGTCGCGTACGAAATCTAACGTGGCGATATGGCGTGATGACGGAGAGAGAAACTTCATAGGCGTTTATGCCGATCCAATTGGACACATGCCGCAGACAGCCACACTTGGTAGCTGGGGCAAAAGGATTCAGTGCTGGTGGTGATGCACAGCGCGCAAAAATTCCTGACGCATATTCTGGCTCGATTTGAACAGACCACCCAGCGATGTGGTAGTGGTCGTACTGGTCGCATCACAAGTACCGCGCGCTTTGACACAGTAATGCACAGCATCTATCGATACTGCGACGTTGCTGGTACCCAGCAGGGTTTGCAGCGCAACAAGAATCTGCTGAGTCAAACGTTCCTGTACCTGCGGACGCTGTGCAAAAAATTGCACGATGCGGTTGATCTTCGACAGGCCAATCACTCCTTTCTTCGGGATATAAGCGACGATTGCCTTGCCATCGATGGTGACAAAATGGTGCTCGCAGGTGCTGGTCAGTGTGATATTACGCACGGTAACCATTTCATCCACTTTCATTTTGTTTTCAATAATGGTGATTTTTGGAAAATTGGCATAGTCCAACCCGGCGAAAATTTCATCCATATACATTTTTGCGATGCGATGCGCCGTTTCTGCCAGGCTGTCATCTTGCAGATCGAGATTCAGCAGATTCATGATTTCGGTCATGTGTTCGGCGATGCGCGCCTTGCGGGTAGCTGCATCCAGCAGCGCGCCGCGCAGCGGGGTTTCCAGACAGCGCGCCAGCAACGCTTCATGAACCAGCGTCGCTTCGCGACTCAACGTCGGGGTCATTCTCTTTCTTCTCCGGCAGGAGTGACATTCCAAGCACGTTCACTCTAGTGGAGTGACGCAGGATTATCCAGTAATTGTACTTCATCATGGCTGAAATAGGTTCAACTTCATGCCGAGAGGGATAAAGGATCGTAGAACAAAAAAAGCGTAAGACGTGTCCGTCTGACGTTATAGGACAACAGGTTGCTTAAGAGCAACTCCCAGTTATCGTTTGCTGAGGCACTTTTCTTGCTGCTGGCTAACAGCGCAACGGCAGGTGACAGATATTTATCTTGCGCATAGAGTTTGAATAGCGCAACGGCGTCGGTAAGCGGACTTGCCTGATCTTCCAAAGCGATACAGCCGGCCCCCGTCGATTGTTCCACCAGCGATGTATTCTGCTGCGTTACACCGTCCATCTGAGCAACCGCTTGCCCGACCTGAGTAATGCCATGACTCTGCTTATCAGACGCATTGGCGATCTCACCCATTAGATCGTTAACCCGCATTATCGCTACAATAATGGAATTCATCATATCACCGGTTTGAGCTACCTACTAGGATCCTTTACAACCCGTTGTACCTACCGACTCAGCAATCAGCGTTTCAATCTCTTTGGCCGCCTTAGCGCTGCGCTGTGCCAGATTGCATACCTCAACCAGCAACGACCGCAAACACATGCCCTTATTCACCCGTTCGCGCGGCTTCCACCGCAGCGTTCAACGCCAGGATATTGGTTTGGAAGGCGATGCTGTTAATGACACTGGCAGTATCAGTAATCTTTTTCTAACAAATGCTGGCCATGGTTTCCACCATGTCAGAGGCCACTTCGCCGCCGCGCCGTGCGGCCACTGCCGCATCCTGCGAAAGCGTACTCGCCTTGATGCACGTTGTCGATATTCTGGCTTCCAGCCGTGGCGCTCAGTTGCTCCATGCTGGTAGTGGTTTCGGCCAAAGCGGCGGCCTGCTGTTCGGTACGTGCCGAAAGGTGGTTGTTGCCACTACGAATTTAGCGCGTGCGGTGCGTATGTAATCTTCTTGCAGCACATCAGAAAAGGATGCACGCGTGAACGCGCCATCACGGCAGCAACGGCAGCGCCGAGGGTAATCGAGAGCAGAATATAGTGATGCCAACTTTCCGCGCCGACAGTGTGGGTAACCAGCTCAGTTCAACGGAAAACACCTGCATTAACAGCATCCCCAACGCAAACGATGGGAATGACAGGCCGGATGCCGCCAGTGTCATCCCCACAAAACGATCGAGCCAGCGATTGTGCCAAATAGCGGAAATCATCCCGATGCTCATGCCGAAAATAACCGCCTGCACCATGCTGGTTAAAGTAAGCTAAAGCGTCGGCAGGAAGCGGATGGCAATCTCATTGGCGACTGGGCGTTTAGAGGCCATCGAGGTACCAAGATCTCCTCGAACACATGGGTAAAAAGCACCAGAATTGTTCGTAGAGCGGTCTATACAGACCTAAATCCTGCCGGACCATGGCAATCATGGCGGCATCAGCCTCACACACTGCCATCAGGCGCGCAGGATCGCCCCGATAGCAAATGCACAAACATAAATACCACGACCAGCACAATCAACAAGGTGGAGATCATGCCCAGCATCCGTTTGAGGAAATAATTCAGCATAACAACATAATTATCCTTCTTGTTTCATTGTTTGGCATGGCGTTTTCTCTGCACACTGTTTTACATACGGCGGCAATACGGAAATTACCAGGTTCTCAACCGCGTCTATCACACGGCTGAGAAAAACCCTGCATCACCTATTGCGCCAAATCAACCTCATCAAAACTGAATGCGGTATCAGGCATCACGTAGAACCCGCTCAGTCTATTGTTGTTAGCTGAAATAAAGCCAGCTGTTCCGTCACCAAAAACGCCCAAGGAACATCTACCCAGATTTTGTCCTGTGCGTCTTTATACAGTTTTTCCTTCTGCGGGCGATCTGTGGTCTTCAATGCATTCGCCAGATCGGCATCCATCTGCTCGCTGTTATAACATGCGGTATTAAACAACACCGGTGGCCAGGACGCCGTGGCAAACAGCGGTGTCAGCGCTCAATCGGCTTCCCCGATTGAGAGGCAGACTAGCCGGTTAGAACAGGCGCACACCGGTTTCCTTCACGCCCTTACCTTCCCTTCGGCGGCACGCTGTTCGGCATCCATCGCGGTAACCCGCACTTTAATCTCCCTGCCTGCGCCAAACTGCTGCTGGGTGAATTGCAACGCCTTCTGCGCCGTGCTATGGTTATGAAATGCCATAGTGTGGTCGTGAATACCATCCGGTAGCCGCTTCTTTCAATAGTTCACGCGCTTTTGCCGGATCGTAAGGCCATAGTTAATACTGCTTGGCAAAATCGATGCTCTTTGGCAACGGTCCCTATGACGATACAGGGTAACCGGAGAATGCTACTTTAGAATGCTACTTTGATCAGCGCGTCTTTGTTAATGACGTAGTTAATCACCTGCCGTACCTTGATATTGTCAAACTGCTTTTGCGTGACGTTAAAGCTGAGATAGCGGTGCAAAATAGAAGGCGATATCACCACCACCAACTGGTCATTTTTCTCCAACACCTTGGCTTGCTCAAACGGCACCGAGAAAGCGAACTGCGCTTTCCCCCGTCTGTAGCAGCGAGGCACGCGTGTTGTTATCCACCACCGGACGCCAGGTAATGCTTTCGAGATTGGGTAACCCCGCACGCCAATAACCGGAGAATTTCTCCACTTTCACATAATCCGTCTGGTTCAAGGTGACAAACTTGTAAGGGTCGGTTCCCACAGAGTGAAAACCAATCTTCTTTCCATATTGCTGCAACGCGGTAGGCGAAATAATCACCGCCGCAGAGGGTGTACCAGGTTGTTAATAAAGGCCGAGAACGACTGTTTCAGCACGATTTTCACCGTCTTCGGATCCACAATTTCCGTTTTAGCAATCACCTTGAACAGATTATAACGTTTTAGGCGATTTTCCGGATTGCTAGCGATATCGAGGTTTACCTTCACCGCATGTGCATTGAAATCGGTGCCGGTTCACGACGCCCGTGCATCTCTCCTAACGTCGGTACAGCAGCCCGCCAGCCAATGCACGAGTATACACATGCTGTGGCGTGGAAAATATTTCGCCCACGCCGCGTTTCGACATAGTGGCCGTTATTCATTATCAACACGCGATCGGATACTTCCGCTACCACGCCTATATCATGGGTGATGAAAATCACGACCATCGCCATGTCCGCGCCGCGTCAACGGCGCATCTCACGCTGGCTGGCAGTTTTGATATACAGAATATGGTCGTTACGACGGCAAAACAGAATCTCACCGTGATGAATATCGCCCTCTGCCTTTCTCTATCAAACGCATGATCGCTAACGCTGTGATCGATTTTCCAGAGCCGGATTCACCAACGATCGCCAACGTCTTACCGCGAGCGAGCGTCAACGAGAGATCGTGGATCACCGATACTGGCTTCCACTGTGCGTGAAAACACACGTCAAGTGACCGCACTGACAGAATCTGCTGTTCCGGCATAATCAGTGTAGTATCAGCCATTTCACGCACGGGCGACTGGGATATCATGAATGGTTTCTCTCCTTGTTTAACGTGTAGTGGAATTAGTCCGTTTAAAAAACGGTTTTAGTTTTATTTAGCACACTGATGGAGTGTTTAGCATAAAACTGCCGTGCAATATTATAAAATATATATTTTATAATATTGCGTTACAGCACATAATCAATCTGTTTATACCTGTTCGATCTTAAAAGGTACTACTCCCTTATGATGTAGTTTCCTGCCATAACCTTGACGTTGTCACGTTCACCCTCTGGGTGTTTTATGACATATTCTTGACGATGACGGTGTTGCTTGACAGTCATTATTTATGTTTTTCTCCAGCGTGCAGTGGCGGGAGTGTACGTTTTTGCCGCGCGAGCGAAAATAGTCTGTGAGTTGTTCAGCCACATAGACGGAACGGTGTTTTCCGCCGGTACAGCCAATGGCTACCGTCAGATAGCTGCGGTTGTTGGTTTCCAACATTGGCAGCCACAGTTCCAGATAGCTGCGCGTCTGGTAAATAAAATTGTGAACTTCCGTATGGCGGTTGAGGAACGCGGCAACAGGCTTATCCAACCCGCTCATCGGACGCAATTTCGGGTCCCAGTGGGGGTTAGGCAGGAAACGTACATCAAACACGTAATCCGCATCGATTGGAATACCATGCTTGTAACCAAAGGATTCAAACACCATGGTCAGTTCACGCTCGCGTTTGCCAAAGAGCCGAGTACGCAGCATTTCCGCCAGTTCATGCACTGACATTTCAGACGTATCGATGATCAGATCGGCACGGGAACGCAACGCTTCCAGCAGGTCGTTCTCTTCATCGATGGCGCTTTCCAGCGAAAGATTTTTGCTGGAAAGGGGGTGCAAACGGCGCGTATCGCTGTAACGGCGAATAAGCGTATTGCGATCGGCATCCAAAAATAGCAGTTGCGGCGCAAAATTGGGCGGCAACTGATCCATGGTGTGCTCGAAGATTTCCGGTGATTCTGGCATGTTGCGCACGTCAATACTGACTGCTGCCGAGATATCACGCTGTGCCAGCGTGTTTGCCAGTTCAGGTAGCAACACGACGGGCAGGTTATCCACGCAATAAAAGCCCATATCTTCCATGGCGCGCAGGGCCACAGATTTTCCTGAACCTGAGCGACCACTGACAATCATCAACACCATCCGACGACTCCCCTCCTGCTATAGCCTTCTTTTGTTACATCCTGAGCGAGTGATTCATCCTGTTGTATGACGCACCATCGTAGCGCGAATGTCTGAATGTCGCGCGCTTTCTACCGGAGATTAATCCCCTTCAATCATAATTTAGTAAAACTCTTCCTCACTTTGTGGTGCCCGTAAACGCCGACACACACTTTTGTCAGCCAGACGTTTGGCGACAAGCGACAGCGTATGTAGATGGGTTTTATATTGTTCTGCGGGAACCAGCAAGGCAAAAACAAGTATATTCTTTGATTATCAATAGAATAAAAGATATTGACTGTTCAAGCTGGATAAAGATACCGGTAGCACCAAAGGTGTTATCATCATCGAGTTTTCCGCGTGGGATTGCGATACCGCCGCTAATACTGGTACTGCCCATTTTCTCGCACGTCAGCAATGCCTCAAAGATCAGAGGGGTCGGAAGGTTTAGCTACCTAGTTGCCAATTCGCTGATGATTTCAAACGCCCTTTTCTTGCTTTGGTAATGAACGGTGCTGCGGGTGCACTCTTGGCGTATTCCGACGGAGATGACGATCAGTGCTGTTTAAGTTTTTCCTTGTGTTTATTTAACTGACGCGCCAGTTTGTCGATCAACAGATCGATGGCGGCATACATGTCTTCAGATTCGGATGTGGCATGCAGCTCGCCGCTATTAACGAATAGAGTAGCATCGGCAATTTGCTCCATTTTCTCAACCTTGAGCACCACGTTGATCTGGTTGATGCGATCAAAGTATTGCTCCAGCTTAGCAAATTTTGTGTTAAGGAACTTGCGTAATGCGGGTGTGATCTCGATGTTGTGTCCGGTGATATTCAGCTGCATAGCGTCTTCCTTCTCTGTAGAAATCAAACCAACTACTTACGCTGGTTTGACGGTGGAATGGATAAAGACTCAAAGACTCTCGGTACTTTGCGACAGTACGCCGCGCGACAATGATTCCCTGATCGGAGAGCAGCGCTGTCAGCTTTCTATCGCTCAAGGGATTGCCCGGGTTTTCTGCCGCGATCAATTTTTTCACCAGCGCTCGAATAGCAGTGGAGGATGATGCCTCACCGACGCTGTCGGTATTTACATGGCTGGAGAAGAAATATTTAGTTCAAAAATGCCACGTGTGCTGTGAAGAAGTTTCTGTGTTGTGAGGCGTGAGATGATTAATTCATGCATATCCACAGCCTGTGTGATATACGACAGCACCATGGGTTTCATAAACTATTCACTTTTTTCAAAGAAATCCTGCTGTTGTTCCACAATTCAGCGCGTGACCTTAAGCAGCGTATCGTTGCGGCTCTCCAGACTTTTTATCAGCCAGCACGCCTCTTGGCAGATAACTGCAGATAAATTGGCTGTCACGGTCGTTACGCGCGCTGTGGCCGAGAGCAACATACTGCTGGTTGATTTGCAGGCTTCGCCGATGATCTTGACTGAATCAGTGCTAGCTCCTCTTTCAGCGCATCCTCTTTAAATTCGGCTGGCGCGGATCAGTGTGAAAAATCATGGTTGACCAGAACATCGAGGTATTCATTGACGATAAGCTTGGCTTCCACCAGCCACGGGGTTTTCTTGGGAAAACTGAGACATCTGGATTTGTAGGCAATCGCGCAAATCACGCGCTGCTACGCAAACCGGGTTAAAATGTTGCACACATTTTAACACCGCTTCCACCTCCTCAATCGTCACGTCATCGTCGCCGATGCTCTCGAGAATGTCCTCCAACGGAACGGTCAGATAGCCAGTGGTATCTACCGTATCGACAATCGACGTAGCGATTTCCGCATCGGTATCGGAAAACGGCATCAACTCCACATGCCACATCAGATAATCCTGCAAGGTTTACGTAGTTTACCCTGATAGACAGGCAGCTAGCTCTTCGTCGCGGTAATCGGTGCCGGTGCTCGAGAGTCGATGGCGTGCCTGGGGAGTAGATTTCATCCCAGGTAGCGTCCAACGGTAGCTCTTCCAGCATACCTTTTTTGCTCAATGGCGTCGTGCGTATCCAGTGATTCGCTGTCGCTCGTTTCCTGAGCATCGATTTCATCGTGGCTATCGGTTTGTTCAAGCAACGGGTTGCTTTCCAGCGCTTGCTGGATCTCTTGTTGGAGTTCAAGCGTAGACAACTTCAGCAGACGGATCGCCTTCTGAAGTTGTGGCGTCATGGACAGTTGTTGACTTAGCCTGAGTTGCAAACCTTGCTTCATAACTCGTGTTATTTTCCCTTAAATGGAACGCCCATTACAAACATTATAGTATCAAAGTCGGAAGCCTTCGCCCAGATAGACGCGTTTCACCTGCTCATCCTCCAGGATTTCGTTGGGTGAACCGTGGGAAATAAGCTGCCCCTGACTGACGATATAGGCGCGTTCGCACACATCCAACGTTTCACGTACGTTGTGATCGGTAATCAGCACGCCCAGGCCGCTATCGCGCAGGTGCTCAATGATTTTTTTTATGTCGAGCACCGAGATCGGATCGACACCGGAAAAGGGTTCATCCAGCAAAATAAATTTGGGATTAGCCGCCAGTGCACGAGCGATCTCTACGCGACGACGTTCTCCGCCGGACAAGGATTGTCCCAAACTATCGCGTAAATGAATAATATGGAATTCTTCCATTAACTCATTGGCGCGATCGTTCTGTTGCTCCGGCGTCAGGTCTTTGCGAATCTGCAAGACGGCCATCAGATTTTCATAGATGCTCAAACGGCGAAATATCGAGGGTTCCTGCGGCAAATAGCCGATGCCACGGCGCGCGCGTTCGTGCAAAGGCAGCAAGCTTATCTCTTCATCATCAATTACGATCTTCCCGGAATCGCGCTGGACAATGCCGACAACCATATAAAATGTCGTGGTTTTTCCCGCACCATTCGGCCCGAGCAACCCGACGATTTCACCTGAGTTGACCGCTAAACTTACGTTTTCGACCACGCGACGGCCCTTGTAGGCCTTCGCCAGGTTTTCTGCTATTAGTGTTGCCATAGGCTATTCAGTTGCCTGTGGTTGCTGCTTGGCTTTTTGAGACGACGGTGCGGTGGCCTTGCCGTTCTTTTCCTGTAGCTGCGAGGGCACCAGCACGGTGGTTACACGCCCACCTTTATCACCCACTGCCTCCATTTGTTGCTGTTTTACCAAATAGGTGATGCGATAGCCTTTCACGTTGCTATCCAGTTGTTCCAGATACGCGTTACCCGTCAGCGTGATCTTATCCTGCGCCAGTTCATAGCGCACTTTCTGTGCGCGGCCTTTCACTGACTTGCCATTGTCTTGCATCTGGTAGAAGGTGACAGGATTACCAAATATTTCAATCAATTCCTTTCCATGCGATCCCTGTGGGCGCGTGAACACGACTTTATCGGCCTGCACATCAATGGTGCCTTGTTTGACCGTAACATTGCCGGTAAAAGTGACAGTATTGCTCTGCATATCCAATGATTGTTGCGTGGAATCAATATGAATCGGTTGACTGGTGTCTCCTGTCACAGCAAGGGCAGGCACGCGCGCTGCTAACAGGGCGCTGGCAATGGCCGCATGATGCCAGGCATTATTGGTGTTGAATTTCATAAGAGGTTTTTACCTTTTCAATCAATTCGGCAGTTTTGTTACGCAAATTACCGCGCATTTTCATCCCATTCGAGAGGAAACTGGCTCCGTACAGTGTCACTTCATCATCGGAGGCTATGTCCTGTGTTAACAGGTTAACTTGCGCATTATCGGTTTTTATCTGCTGTAATTGTGAGTCATTGGTCAGACTGTTGACTTCCACATTTCCGTATAAGAACAAGATTTTATCTTTTATCAGCTTGGCGCAGTCAGCTTGTACCGACCAGGTGGCGATACCCTGTTCGTTAAACAGTGTAGCGATAGGCGCGGTAAACCAGGTGAGCTGTTCCGCATTAAAATACTCCACTCTTTGCGCCACGAATCGATAGTTCAGGCTACCCTGTGGGTTAAACACGCGCGTGGTGATTTCATCGCTGGTGTAGGTCGGCACTGCATTGTATTGGATTTTCGTTTGTGGCGCGCTGTCTTGATCTATCAAGTTCAAGCCAATAAGAACCAACACAATGAGCGGCAATAATGCGGTTAGCAAACGCTTTATCTTATTCATAATAAAAACGTACTCATGATCATCGCAAACTTATGTCGCGGCAAACTCATGTCGTAACAAACTCATACCCAACAAGCAGGCGGCGATAGCTCCCTTATCGTGACGATACCTTTATATTGATAGCCCTTTGGCGTCATCCAGCTTGCCCTGTGCCATCAAGATAAGGTCGCATAGTTCGCGTACCGCACCACGCCCACCAGCAATTCTAGTCACGTAGTCCGCCTTTGGCAGCAGCAGAGGGTGTGCATCTGCCACAGCGACACTAAGGCCTATCTGTGCCATCACCGGCCAGTCAATCAAATCGTCACCAATATAGGCAACCTGATCGGCGTTAAGTGACAGTGTATCTAACAGTTCACGGAAGGCCAAAACCTTATCTGACTGTCCCTGATAAAGATGGATGATACCCAGCGTGCGGCAGCAGTCTTCCACCAGCGGCGCAGAGCGCCCGGTAATAATGGCGACTTCAATGTCTGACATTAGCAGACAGCGAATACCATAACCATCGCGTACGTTAAACGCCTTCAGTTCTTCCCATTGATTACCCATGTAGATCAGGCCGTCGGAAAGCACGCCGTCAACATCACAAATCAGCAATTTGACGGCTTGTGCCTTTTCCAATACCCGATCCGCGACGGGGCCGTAGCAGGTGTCGATTTGCGCTTTGGGGTTATTCATAAACACATATCCTTGATGTCACCCTTCTCCCTTTTTTCTTTAGGGAGCGCCAGAAAGACGATCCCGTTGATTGTCATACCACGCCAGCGCGCAGCATATCATGCATATGGATGATACCGACAAGTCCATTGGATTGTGCTACCAGCAGCGACGTAATATGGCGCGACTGCATCAGATTCAGGGCATCCACCGCCAACGTATTGGGGGTGACCCGAATGCCGCCTGCGGTCATCAGATCGGCGATACGCGCATCATTGAGATTGATCTGCATATCGAAGATTCGGCGTAGGTCACCGTCGGTGAAGATGCCTTCTATCATCATGTTTGGCGTGCAAATCACGGTCATACCGAAACTCTTGCGGGTGATCTCCACCAGCGCATCACGCAATGAGGCGTCTCGGGTAACGTGGGGGATCTCGTCGCCGGTATGCATGATATCCGCAACGCGCAGCAAAAGTTTGCGGCCCAGAGCGCCGCCGGGGTGAGAAAGGGCAAAATCTTCGGCAGTGAAACCACGCGCCTGTAACAAGGCAACGGCAAGCGCATCGCCCATCACCAGCGTGGCCGTGGTGCTGGAAGTGGGAGCGAGCCCCAACGGACAGGCTTCCTGTGGCACATGGACATAGAGATGAATCTCGGCGGCTTTACCCATGGTGCTTTCCGGGTTGCTGGTGATGCAAATTAGAAATACGCCCAGACGTTTGATTACCGGGATCAGCGCCAGAATTTCATTGGACTCACCCGAGTTGGATATGGCGATCACGATATCTTGTGCGGTGATCATGCCTAGGTCACCGTGGCTGGCCTCGCCGGGATGGACAAAAAACGAGGGGGTGCCGGTGCTGGCGAAGGTCGCCGCCATCTTGCACCCGATGTGCCCAGATTTCCCCATTCCCATTACCACCACTTTGCCCTTGCAATGGAACATGGTTCGACAAGCGCGAGTGAAGTTATCATCGATATACTGGTCCAGATGGGCCAATCCGTCGCGTTCGATGGCGAGCACGTGGCGGCCTGCCTGTTGGAAATCGAAATCGGGCTGTTGTTCAACGTTGGCCATAACGGTTAATCCTGACTATTTAAGTTTTCCAAGAAACGAGTCGTGCGCCGCTAATACAAACAAAAACAGCGCTGCAAGGTAAGCGCGCCAGCACTTTGTCCGATAAAGCGTTTTTGCGCATATAGAACAGCGTCAGCAGCAGGCTCACTCCCAGCATCACGCCGTAATGGCGTTGAAATGCCAGTAGTTCACCGCACCGGGTAAACAGCAGAGCCGGAATAGCAAACACGATAACCAGGTTGAAGACATTCGACCCAATCAGGTTACCCAGCGTGATATCATCCTCTTTTTTCAGCGTGCCGGCGATGGCGGTAGTCAGTTTCGGCAGGCTTGTGTCAATCGCTAGCACCACAAGCCCTATAGTCAATTCATCCTATAGTCAATTCATCAAAGGCGAAATGACGTGCAATCACTGTTGCATTGTCAATCACGATACGCGCCGCCATCGGCAGAATAATCAATCCCAGCAGTAACGTAACCAGAGGACGGCAATCGTCTGCTTATACCGTCAACCTGTGTCTGCGACAATTCCGCCAATTGTTCGCGCTCAGGCTGTCATTACGGTTTTGTTGCGCCTGACGCGTCATGCACATCATTAGCACATAATCCAGGCACCTGCCGCCGCGAGTAGCATGACGCCATCAAGCCGACTGAGATAGCCATTGTAAATCACACCGCTACTGAACAGCGTGATCAACAGCATGGGGAGTAGTGTTCACGTCGCAGCAGATCGGAGCGAAAGGCTAAGGGGCTAATCAGGGCAGCACTGCCGAGGATTAGCATGATATTAGCGATATTCGAACCCAATACGTTACCGATCGTCATATCCATTATTCTGGTTCAGACCCGTTATCACCGACACCGCAAACTCAGGTAGCGAAGCGCCCATGCCAATAATCATCATGCCGACAATCAAAGGAGAAACACCCCACACACGGGCAAGAACGGTTGAGCCATAAACCAAACGGTCAGCACAATAAAACAAGAGAAATAGGCCAATAACCAGCAGAACTATCGCAAAAAGCATGCAGCGTCCTTTATTCGGGTATAATAACCGGCTCATAAAAGACAATGAAGCGGTGCACGGACGAATATCGAGAAAAAATTGCGTTGCATTGTAGAGGGGTAATTTTGACTGTCTGGGCAGAAAAAGTAAAATCTATGGCAGCCAGAACCGCCCTTTTCTGTAAGAATTGTCGGTTATATTTTATAAAACTCGGGCTTTGCCTGAAACCTGGTGTTAAGCTTGAAGGAAATGCAACGGTGTATTGCACGTCATGAACGTATAACAGCGAGATCGTTAAGGGGAGTGAGTGAAGGAAAAGATCGCATGAACCAATATGCTACTCATCTGGTTGAAATTCGTGGGCTTAATTTTTCGCGTGGCGAGCGGCCCATTTTCACCGATGTTTCGTTAACCATACCAAAAGGGAAAGTCACAGCTATCATGGGGCCCTCTGGTATCGGTAAAACCACATTGCTGCGCCTGATTGGCGGTCAGGTTCAACCGGACAGCGGCGAGATCTGGTTTGATAAGGAGAATATTCCAACGCTCTCCCGTTCCCGATTGTATGACGTGCGTAAGAAGATGAGCATGTTGTTCCAGTCTGGTGCGTTGTTCACCGATCTTACGGTGTTTGAGAACGTGGCCTGGCCGCTGCGGGAACACACCCAACTGCCCGAAACTCTGTTACGCAGCACGGTGTTGATGAAACTGGAAGCGGTCGGGTTACGCGGTGCGGCTAATCTTATGCCTTCAGAACTCTCCGGAGGGATGGCTCGCCGTGCCGCATTGGCCCGAGCCATCGCGCTCGATCCGCAAATGATCATGTTCGACGAACCCTTTGTCGGTCAGGATCCAATCACCATGGGTGTATTGCTTAAGCTTATCGATGAACTGAACCATGCGCTGGGTATCACCTGCGTTGTGGTCTCCCATGACGTGCCGGAGGTGATGGGCATCTCGGATTATGCCTATATCGTGGCAGATCAGCATATCGTTGCGCACGGCTCGGTGGAGGCACTGCGTGCGAATACCGATCCTCGGGTACGGCAATTTATTGACGGTATTGCCGATGGTCCCGTGCCATTTCGCTTTCCTGCTGGTGACTACAAAACTAGCCTGTTAGGCTCCGGGAGTTAATCAATTCATGCTACGAGAAGCGTTTGCGTTGTTGGGAGCTCAGGGAATCCGGTCCTGTGCTGCCTTTGGTCGTGCTGGGTTCATGTTGTTTAATGCGCTGCTGGGCTCTCCAGAACTGCGCAAGCAAGGCCTGCTGTTGCTCAAGCAACTGCACAGCGTTGGGGTTCAGTCGCTGTTGATTATCTTGGTGTCTGGTCTCTTTATCGGTATGGTGTTGGGGCTGCAAGGGTATATCGTGCTGACCACCTACAGCACCGAGGCCAGTTTGGGCATGATGGTGGCGCTCTCTTTGCTGCGCGAACTGGGGCCGGTAGTCACCGCGCTGTTGTTTGCTAGCCGCGCTGGCTCGGCCCTGACGGCGGAAATCGGCCTGATGAAAGCCACCGAACAGCTCTCTAATATGGAGATGATGGCGGTAGACCCATTACAGCGCGTGGTGGCCCCACGTTTCTGGGCGGGACTTATCAGCATGCCAATGCTGGCGATTATCTTTGTGGCGGTCGGCATCTGGGGCGGCGCTTTGGTTGGGGTCAGCTGGAAGGGCATCGATGATGGCTTCTTTTGGTCAGCGATGCAGGGTGCCGTCGAGTGGCGAAAGGATCTGCTGAACTGTGTGATCAAAAGTGTGGTATTTGCGATTACCGTAACTTGGATCGCGTTGTTCAATGGTTATGATGCGATCCCAACCTCTGAGGGGATCAGCCGGGCGACGACGCGCACGGTAGTGCATTCGTCATTGGCGGTATTGGGATTGGATTTTGTGCTGACAGCACTGATGTTTGGGAGCTGAGTCGATGCAAACAAAGCGAAGTGAAATCTGGGTTGGCGTATTCCTGTTGATTGCCCTGGGTGCCGTTATTTTTCTCTGTTTGAAAGTCGCCGATGTGAAGTCTATCGGCAGTGAACAGACCTACCGCTTGTACGCCACGTTTGACAATATCGGCAGCCTGAAAGCACGCTCTCCGATAAAAGTTGGCGGCGTAGTGATTGGTCGCGTTGCTGATATTTCGTTAGATACCAAAACCTATTTGCCGCGCGTTGCCATGGATATCCAACTCCGATACGACCATATTCCTGACACCAGTTCGCTGGTGATCCGCACCTCCGGGCTGTTGGGTGAACAGTATCTGGCGCTGAATGTCGGCTTCGAAGATGAAGAAATGGGCACAAAGATCCTCGCTGATGGCGGTGTAATTCAGGATACTAAATCTGCCATGGTGCTGGAGGACTTAATCGGACAATTCCTCTATAAGAGCGGGGGAGATAATGCCGACAATACGGGAAAAACGGAATTTATGCCGTAAAACGAACCGGCATTGACGCCAGCGCCATCCACTCCTTCGCCTGGCGCAGCACAATAATCAAGAGGATATCTGTATGTTAAAACGTTTACTGATGGTGGCAGCACTGCTGGCCGTGGCACCTCTCGCCTGCGCGGCGGATCAAACCAACCCTTATCGTTTGATGAACGATGCGGCTGAGAAGACCTTTATGCGTCTGAAAACGGAACAACCACGCATCAAACAGGATCCGAACTACTTACGTCAAATCGTGCAAGAAGAGCTGCTGCCGTATGTGCAGATTCGCTATGCAGGGGCGCTGATGCTGGGCCGCTACTACAAAGAAGCGACGCCATCGCAGCGTGATGCCTATTTCAAGGCGTTCGAAGCTTATTTAGCACAGGCTTACAGTCAGGCGC
>JBPETC010000030.1:0-19671 GCA_051710325.1 Symbiopectobacterium sp. | reverse complement strand
TTTTGTTGCCAACAGGCTATCCAGTGGCAACGTTGTTACATTCCGCGGAGAGGGTTTTTTAAGGTACGCATGACGGTATTGATACTAGTATGTAACGCCCAAGCAGTGTTACGAATACCCGCATTATAGGAATAATCGAGCACATTCACGATGTCTAGCTGATTTATTTTAAAAAAAATGCCGAAAATCCGCAACGCAATGTCAAGGCGATACAAACAGAAACGCACTCTCCAATGCGTTTAATGCGAATAAAAAAGAGGCCGCATTTTTTACTGTATGGACAACACAGAGATCGTTTTAATGCATTCGTGATGGGGACAGGGGATTGTATTTCTAAGTTCGACTATGCAGCGTTGGTGGATCCGACACAATGGTACAGTACTGAGGCGAGTAGAGAAAATCTGCATTCTCGAGTGAATGTTGTGCCAGACCATGTCTCATCCAGTGTGTCTGATAGGACTCTGTCGGCTATGCGACGCACTATCAGTCCTGGGCCGGGACACGTTTGGCAATAGTGATGTGCAACCGTCTGTTACTAACAATGCTTCGTTTAAGCAGTGATGCACTAACTCGCAAGCAGCAGATATCTGCTAAGATTCAGGACCTGCAAAATACATTTACTGCGAATGTTAACCAGAACAAACTTCTAGGTGGCAGTATTTGCCAACGCTAGCGGTGAGTCGTAAGAGAAAACGCCGTATCCCTTTTGGGGGATACGGGTTATTGCGTCGCTCAAAAGAAGGTTAAGACGCGCAGATTGACACAGCTGTCATCAGGTTCACCGTTTTTTGTTTACCTCTGGCATATTCAACGGAGACCATGGCGCTGTTAGGGCTGGCTATTTGACTGGTACTCAAACGTAAACCCATCCCGTAAAAGCGCGCTGCCGTGCACTTCTTTTTGTTCTAACGCTGTAGGTTTCTAGAGCTCAACGGTGCCCAGTGAGCCAAAGGCGTAAGGCATCAGTGCATTACTAAAGGTCGGTTCCCAAGAAAAAAACACCTAATGGCTATGGAAGGCCAGCTTCTGCACGTCTACCAATGCACTGTCGCCACTTATTGTGCCCGAATCGAAAGCGGATATCCAAACTTGAACCGCCCATAGAAACCTGCTCAGAAGAGGGTAAGACGTTATTGAATGCCGTTTGTGCCAATCCTGCTAGAGAGAGTTGCACCTTGCCGTCAGCCAATCCTGGCTGTAGTTCATGGTCAATTCCAGTTTTTGAAAATCGGGTTTGGCACTGTCTTTGCTCATGGGGAGGTCAACGCTTCCCTTTCTGGCTTCGAGCCCATCTATACCGAAAGAGGTGGTTAGGGAGGAAGAAAATGGGAGGCGTAATTTGTCGTGATATCGAACGACTGCGTCAGACGCAAGATACGCAGCTTATCCTGTGTGAAAGGGATATCGAGGTTGTTGAGTTGCAGATTCTGCTGCTCATTCTAAATATTCAAAGCCATCAGCGTCGACGTATTGATATCGCGGGCGCGCAGCCAATGGTATCCTACACGGGTTAAGAAACGGTGATACCGATCGCGGGTCGTGACGGCGTTTACCGATGTCGGTTTGGTGCGGCTATCAACCACTTCAATATTTATCCAGAAACCGTCGGTGCCTAAGGGGACAACAAGCCCAAGCGCGAACTGGCGGCTGCGGGGTTCTCTGTCCATGATGGGATCATGGCCACGTGGATAATCGTTCAAACGCATATAAGAGGTGATCGCCAAAACCGGTTATGTTGTTTAGCTCTCCGCCAGCGCCGAGTGAATATTTGTCAAGCTCATCAGACTGCCTGTTATCGATTGAGGCACTGCTGGTGATAGAGCTATAATGCCCATCGACGATCAGCACGGCTGAGCCCGGTTTGCTTCCCGGTTGCAGGGTGGATTTGAGCATTACTCCCGGCGTATCGCCCGCTAGCAGTAAACGACGTTCGAGCGTGCTACGCGTAAGACGCTTTCTCCTACAAGCGAAGCCAGCAAGCTTTCCATACGGCGACGCACCGTAATCGGAAAGGCGGAAGCATCTATTTTTTCAATAAAACCATTGGTGATAATTACACTTATCAGTGCGCCGTCATTAATTTGCTGAGGTGGCAAGGTAACACGCGTTAGCAGATAGCCTGACTTGGTCTACGCGGATTCTAACTATTGTGCCGCAGCAAATAGCAGGGCCACCGAGGGAACTCTCTTGCCTTTCAGGCGTGGACTCAATGCGGGCCGTTTCTTGTACCAGTTCAAGGCAGCCAGCCTCCATCAACAATGAGGCCTGTGATGGCACAGCGTACAACTGTTCTGAACCTTGTGCCGCATGTAGCCCCGTAATTGCTGGCAATATGATCCTCCCGCTTGTCCCGCTGTTGAACAAGGGCATAAGAGGGTTGCGCTAATTGGCTTGCTAATTGATGGCGAAGCCAATGCTGCGTTTGTGCTGAGGCCAATATCGATGCACAGGCTGAGCAGTGTCGGTGACAAAAATGCTGTTGAAAATAAAGATGATACTCGCAAGTGCTGTTGCTGCTGTCGGAGGCTATCCCCGACGAGGAGGATAGTATGGGTATTCCAATAGAGATTTTGCAGCGTGCCAAAGCCATTATTTCCGATCACACCGCCATAGAAGGTGGGCGGCGTTGAGTAGTTAAAGATAGTGGCGGCATAACTATTGGTGACAGTACTATTGGTGACAGTATCATTTGCGTTATAACCGACCAATCCCCTACTCAAGAGTTAATGCCTGTATTCAATATACTGGTGGTGTAGATATTATTTAATGCCCCTACGTTATAGCCGACCAACCACCGATAAAGGATGCTGCGACACCTATACTCTATGCGGTTATATTGCCAGCAGAGTAGCTTTGATTAACTTTCGCCCCGAACGCGTTGTTTCCGATCAGCCCCGAGATTCTGTGAGCCATTACCGGATGTCATTGAGAGATTGATAGCGCCATCGGAAAGCTTTGCAGAATATCTTTATTATTTTGCCAAACAAGTCCGCCCAAGCAGGAACTGTTTGAACTGTTGGTCGCAGTAATGTTAGCACCGGAATAAGCTATATTTGACGGTGCCTGCATTGAGCCCCATCAGTCCACCCATATAATAGAAGGTGGCGGTGGATGAGCCGGTTAATTGCGCCGCGGTCAGCGCGATATTTCTGATGGTGCCAGTGTATAGCAAAACAGATCTACATACGTATATGCACTGGTGATTTTCAGATTAGAGATGGTGTTGTGTTGCTAAAACCGGTAAAGGTGCCGCTAAATGCCGTGCCTTTTGATGTTCCGACAAGGGCATTGCTGTAGGTTGTGCCGTTGGCATTCACATTTTGCGCCAGCGCATAACGACCCGATAATCCGGTGGTGTCGATGGTATCCAACTGCGCCATCGAGCGTATCAGCGTGTAATTCTCGCCACTGATAGAAAGTGACGAATTAGCACCAGACAGAGTGACGGATTTGCCCAATAGCAATATATAGTCTTTCCACTTGCCATAATTAAGCGCCAGACCCGAGTTGATGCCAATGACAGCGATATTGCCGTTAAAGGTAATGTTGCCAGCAGCTTCCAGTGTTAACGTAGTATTGGCAGACCAGCCAATATTGCTGGCGACAGTAATATCACCGCTCTGTGTACCGCTTTAGCCTGTCGAGACGGTCACATTCGCCAATGCCAGCGCCCCTTGCAAGGGTGATTGTATTTGATTATATTGATCACGCTATCATCGGCGCTGGCTCTGAACCCATAGCCTGTATCGGCGGCCGAAGAGATATTCACATTGTGTGAATCGAGCAGCAAGTTACAGTATTTACCACTGTTGCCGACAGATCGGTTTTAGCTGTGTAAGCCAGAGTCGATTTGCTAGAAACTTTCGTTCTGACCACACGACAACATTACCGCCGTTGTCATCGTTGGTTGCATCCGCTTTTACCATGCTGGCGGCATAAAGCGTAGTGTTCGTAGCGCGCTGTAGGCTGCCTTTGCCTTGACGTTCACCGCCAATGTTGACTGTGGAACCACCCGTTTTACCGGAGACATCCACCTTAACCCCACCAGGACAATCGAATCGCCGGTAATGTTCACCTTACCACCATTCCCCTGCGCATCGGTGGCGGTCACGGTACCCGATATGGCAACGTTGCCACCATCGCTGCAGCCAATAGTGATCGCCCCGTTTTGGCCGCCTACGCTGTTGTTGGCTTCGACCACGCCTGAGAAATTGATGGCGTTGCGTACCGCATTACGCGCGGTTGCAGCCATCATGATAACGACTCCGCCGTTAGCCGATACAGTTTTCCATTGTTCTGAATTAATGCCTCTTTCACACCGGAAGTGCTCGGTACAGCAACCTGGAGAAAACCATAGCCAGAAAGATCGAGCGTGGTTTTCTCGGCGGCACTCAAGCCCACTTTGCTTACTGGTACAGTGACAAGCCTGTCATTTTTTAAGCTCCCCTAACCTAACAAGCTCATATATTCGCTGCGTCCTACGCTGATGATCACGGCATTATTCACCTCTGTCGCGTTTCCATTTCTGGTAAACTGGCGTTTCCCTTTAAGGAAATCCTCATCTTTAATATCCAGTGTGGAGGCGACAAACCCGCCGCCTACATTGATGGAACCGGAGTAGGTAATCATAATGCCGTTTTGGTTAATCAGATAAACTTGTCCACTCCCAAGAGTGACTGTGCCGGCGATCGAAGAGTGAGTAGAGCCGGTTACTCGACTGAGGATCTCAGAATGAGTGCTAGGCTGGATAAAATTATAACGGATTGACCCTGACCGACAGAGAAATTGTTCCAGTTAACAATGGCCGTATTGGATTGCTGAGTTACCGTCATCGCATTGCCGTTTGCGCCAGTTGATACATTACCAGCTGCGACTGTGGCATAGCCAGGCAACTCTCTCCGCTCAGTGTGGGGACGGTGATAACGGTGATTACCAAGAGTATGATGATACGTTTGTTGAACCTGGTGTTAATTTTGCTGTGCTGCGCATAACAAAATGTTACTAAAAAAGGTGATGTCATTGGCATAATTCCTAAAAAATAGTGATAGTTGTAAATTTAGTTTCCTTGTTATTGCACTATAATTTTACGGTAAATTTACATTTGTATTAATTTGTGTTATAAAATTAATAAGTGATCGATATGTAAGGATTAAATGCTAATTAGGTGTGCTATTTGTTATGTTAAATGTCGCGAGTTACTGCGATATTAAGCATTTTTTGACAATTTAATTTCTCAAAAAAGGCGTACGACTTTAATGCTATTTTTTCAGCGTTTTACGTCTGAATGGAGTGAGAGCCGTTTTTTCTCTGTTTTTATGAGCGCCCGGCGCGCTGTTTTTCAAGGGTTGACAACTGTCTTTTCTTTTCAATAAAATGGAAGAAGATTTCAGATCTTGTCCTCGCATCATCTCTGATTGATAACTTGCTTTTTCACGGTTGGCGGCGTACTATTTGCCACGTTTTTGGACGCGGGGTGGAGCAGCCTGGTAGCTCGTCGGGCTCATAACCCGAAGATCGTCGGTTCAAATCCGGCCCCCGCAACCAAATCACTTCTTTCGCTTAAGTTTTTTAAATGAACAGTGAGTGGCGGTTATAACACCCACAGCGAATTTTTTGAAAAATCCTTGCGAGAAGTAAAGTAATGCCACAGCCTATTGCTGTATATAGAGTCCAGTTACATAAAGCCCCTATGTTTTGGGGTTTTTATTATTTGGCAACAACATAACTGGGCTTTTAGCCCTTTTTTTATATCTTGGGGTGTGGGGGCAGCTTGTCCACATTAGAACAGAAATTGATAGCGATGATCTCGACACCCGTTGAAGCACTAGGCTACGAATTGTTGGGCGTTGAGTTTGTTCGTGGTTGCCAATCGACACTGCGTATCTATATTGATAATGAAGAGGGCATCACAGTTGATGATTGTGCTGATGTTAGCCACCAGGTGAGTGCTGTGCTGGATGTTGAAGATCCCATTACGGTTGCCTATAACCTGGAAGTGTCATCACCTGGCCTGGATCGTCCTTTATTCATCGCAGAACATTATGTGTGTTTCCTCGGCGAAGAAGTGACCCTGGTGCTGCGCATGGCTGTACAAAACCGTCGTAAATGGGCGGGAATTATCAAATCCGTTGAAGGTGAGATGATTACCGTAACAGTGGAAGGCAAAGATGAAGTGTTCGCACTGAGCAACATCCAGAAGGCGAACCTGGTACCCCACTTTTAAAGTTTAAATGAGGCAACTAGGATGAACAAAGAGATTCTGGCTGTTGTTGAAGCAGTTTCAAACGAAAAAGCCGTCCCGCGCGAAAAAATTTTTGAAGCACTGGAAACTGCGCTAGCGACAGCGACAAAGAAAAAATACGAACAGGAAATTGACGTTCGAGTTTGCATAGATCGAAAAACCGGCGATTTCGATACGTTTCGCCGTTGGGTTGCTGTTAACGAAGTGACGCAACCAACGCGTGAAATCACGTTGGAAGCAGCCCAATTTGAAGATCCGAGCACTGAGCTCGGTGGTTACATTGAAGACCAGATCGAATCGGTCACGTTTGACCGTATCACCACACAAACGGCCAAACAGGTTATCCTACAGAAAGTACGTGAAGCTGAACGTGCCATGGTGGTTGATCAGTTTCGTGAGCAGGAAGGCGATATTGTCACTGGCGTGGTCAAAAAAGTAAACCGTGACAACATTTCGTTGGATCTGGGTAACAACGCAGAAGCGGTGATTGGTCGTGAAGATATGCTGCCGCGTGAAAATTTCCGTCCTGGCGACCGCATTCGCGGCGTGTTGTATTCAGTAAGACCGGAAGCGCGTGGCGCACAGCTATTTGTCAGCCGTTCACGCCCGGAAATGCTGGTGGAACTGTTTCGCATCGAAGTGCCGGAAATTGGCGAAGAAGTTATCGAGATCAAAGCGGCTGCTCGCGATCCGGGCTCTCGCACTAAAATCGCAGTGAAAACCAACGATAAGCGTATCGACCCGGTGGGGGCGTGCGTGGGTATGCGCGGTGCGCGTGTACAGGCCGTATCCAGCGAACTGGGTGGCGAACGCATTGATATCATTCTGTGGGACGATCATCCGGCACAGTTCGTCATCAACTCCATGGCACCGGCAGACGTCGTTTCCATCGTGGTTGACGAAGATACCTGCACTATGGATATCGCCGTAGAGTCCAGCAATCTGGCGCAGGCGATTGGTCGCAACGGGCAGAACGTGCGTCTAGCTTCCCAACTGCTGAAACAGCATCGTTCAGATGACCGCTGGGAGCTGAACGTGATAACTGTGGAAGACCTGCAAGCCAAGCATCATGCGGAAGCACACGCGGCAATTGATGTATTTACCAAGCACCTAGATATCGATGAAGAGTTTGCCAGCATGCTGGTTGAAGAAGGTTTCTCCTCACTTGAAGAACTGGCTTATGTGCCTATCAAGGAACTCCAGGAGATTGATGATCTGGATGAGAAAACCATCGAAGCACTGCGTGAACGTGCCAAAGCGGCATTGACCACGTTGGCGTTGGCGCAGGAAGAGAGCCGTGGCAGTGACCAACCGGCGGAAGATTTGCTCAGTTTACCGGGTTTACCGCGCGAGTTGGCGTTCACTCTCGCCGCGCGTGGAGTATGTACGCTGGAAGATCTTGCTGAGCAGGGCGTTGACGACCTGACAGATATTGAAGGGCTGCACTATTATGAGAAAGCCGGTGAGTTGATCATGGCCGCCCGTAATATCTGCTGGTTCGGCGACGAAAACGAATAACGACACTGCAGCAGGAAATAAACAGCATGACAGAAGTGACCATACAATCGCTGGCCGTAGAGATTCAGACTCCGGTAGACCGCCTGATACAACAATTTGCTGATGCGGGAATTACCAAGTCTGCATCGGATAACGTGTCCCAGCAGGAAAAAGAGACGCTGCTGGCGCATTTGAACCGCGAACGCGGTTCTGCGGCTGGTAAGTTGACTCTGCAACGTAAAACGCGTAGCACCTTGAATATTCCAAGCACTGGTGGAAAAAGTAAAGCAGTACAGATTGAAGTCCGCAAAAAACGCACATATGTTCAGCGTGATCCGCTGAACAGTCAGCAGGCTGAAGAAGAAGAGCGTGCACGGCAGGAAGCGGAAGAACTGACTCAACGTGAAGCTAAAGTAAAAGTTCAGCGTGAGGCGGCTAAAAAAGCTAAGCGTGATGCAGCGAAAAAAGAAAAAGTGAGCAACCAACAAAATACCAGTATAACGAAATCTGTTCCGGCGATAGAGAAGGCCCGCCGCGAGGCAAAGGCTGATGAACTGAAGCGTAAAGCTGAAGATGTCGCTCGCCGCAAGGGCGAAGAAGATGCCCGCCGCGTTGCTGAAGAAGCACGTCGCATGGCGGAAGAAAACGCTGCCAAATGGGCCAGCGAGATACCGAGCAGTGAAGAAGAAGATAGTACTGACTATCACGTAACCACTTCCCACCATGCCCGCGTTGCAGAAGATGAAAACGATCGCGAAGTCGAGAGTAATCCTCGTGGTGGCCGCCCTCGCAACGCTAAACTCACCAAGCAGAAGAAAGGCAACCGCCTCTCTGAAAGCAAGGCTGACCGTGAAGAAGCGCGTGCCGCAACTCGCGGTGGCAAAGGTAAACGTAAACTTAGTTCGTTGCAGCAGGGCTTTAACAAGCCGGTTCAAGTGGTTAACCGTGACGTGATGATCGGTGAAACCATTACCGTTGCCGAGTTGGCGAACAAAATGGCGGTGAAAGGCTCTCAAGTCATCAAGGCGATGATGAAGCTGGGTGCCATGGTAACCATCAACCAGGTTATCGATCAGGAAACGGCACAATTAGTGGCAGAAGAGATGGGCCACAAGGTCATCCTGCGTCGCGAAAACGAACTGGAAGAATCGGTAATGAGCGACCGTGATACCGGTGTTGCTGCAGAAGCGCGCGCACCGGTCGTGACTATTATGGGTCACGTTGACCACGGTAAAACCTCTCTGCTGGACTACATCCGCTCCACCAAAGTGGCGGCGCGCGAAGCGGGAGGGATCACCCAGCACATCGGTGCCTACCACGTTGAAACTGAAAATGGCATGATCACCTTCCTGGATACTCCGGGTCACGCCGCATTTACCGCGATGCGTGCACGTGGTGCGCAAGCCACGGATATCGTGGTGCTGGTGGTTGCTGCTGATGACAGCGTGATGCCGCAGACCATCGAAGCCGTGCAACACGCCAAAGCAGCCAAGGTGCCGGTAGTGGTTGCAGTCAACAAGATTGACAAACCAGAAGCCGATCCGGATCGCGTTAAAAATGAACTGACGCAATACGGCATCATTCCTGAAGAATGGGGTGGCGATTGTCAGTTCGTTCCTGTTTCAGCCAAAGCGGGTACGGGCATTGAAAATCTGCTTAACGCGATTCTGCTGCAAGCAGAAGTGCTGGAGCTGAAGGCTATCCGTAAAGGTATGGCAAGAGGCGTGGTCATTGAATCCTTCTTGGACAAAGGCCGTGGCCCGGTAGCAACGCTACTGGTACGCGAAGGTACGCTCAATAAGGGCGATATCGTGCTGTGCGGTTTTGAGTATGGCCGCGTACGCGCCATGCGTAATGAGCTAGGTCGTGAAGTTACCGAAGCAGGTCCGTCCATTCCAGTAGAAATTCTCGGCATGTCCGGTGTTCCGGCTGCGGGTGATGAAGCCACCGTGGTGCGTGACGAGAAGAAAGCTCGTGAAGTGGCACTGTATCGTCAAGGTAAGTTCCGCGAAGTGAAACTGGCGCGTCAGCAAAAATCTAAGCTGGAAAACATGTTTGCCAACATGGCAGATGGCGAAGTGTCCGAGCTGAACATCGTGATGAAAGCCGACGTTCAGGGCTCCGTGGAAGCGATTGCCGATTCGTTGCAGAAACTCTCCACCGACGAAGTGAAAGTGAAGATTGTGGGCTCCGGCGTTGGTAGGATCACCGAAACCGACGCGACGCTGGCTGCGGCATCCAACGCTATCATTCTGGGCTTCAACGTCCGAGCCGATGCTTCTGCTCGCCGCATCGTCGAAGCGGACGGTTTGGATCTACGTTACTACTCCATTATCTATGATCTGATCGACGAAGTAAAGCAGGCGATGAGCGGTATGCTAGTACCGGAATACAAGCAAGAGATCGTCGGTTTGGCCGAAGTTCGCGATGTGTTCAAATCACCGAAGTTTGGCATAATCGCTGGCTGTATGGTGACGGAAGGTATCGTGAAACGTCATAACCCGATTCGTGTGCTGCGTGACAACATAGTTATCTATGAAGGCGAGTTGGAATCTCTGCGCCGCTTCAAAGATGACGTTAACGAAGTGCGTAACGGCATGGAATGTGGTATCAGCGTTAAGAACTACAACGACGTGCGTATTGACGATAACATCGAAGTGTTCGAAATTATCGAGATTAAACGTACTATCGCCTAACCTGTTATGGATAGGAGACGCGCAACGTTTGCACGTTGTATTGACTTATAAAGGGGCCTATAGGGCTCCTGATTCTTCCTTGAGGACTCGATTATGGCTAGAGAATTCAGTCGCACTCAGCGCGTGTCGCAAGAGATGAAGAAAAAAATTGGCATTATTCTTCAGCGTGAAGTAAAGGATCCGCGCATTGGCATGGCGACAGTTTCTGTTGTCGATATGTCACGCGATTTAGCGTATTCCAAAGTATTTGTGACGTTTCTGAACGATAACGAACCTGAGCAAGTAAAAGCGGGCATTAAGGCATTGCAGGATGCCTCCGGTTTTATTCGTATACTGCTCGGTAAGGCAATGCGTTTGCGCGTGGTGCCGGAATTGACTTTCGTCTACGGCAACTCGTTGGTGGAAGGGATGCGGATGTCAAACCTGGCGACCAACGTTTTGCGCAATGATGCCGAGAAGCGTTCTGCCAACGGTGACGACGATCGGGCGGATTGATGAGTCGTCCTCGTCGTCGTGTCCGTGATATCCGCGGCGTATTATTATTGGATAAACCGCAAGGCGCGTCATCTAATGACGTGCTGCAAAAGGTAAAATGCATTTTTAATGCCAACCGTGCCGGACACACCGGTGCGCTGGATCCGCTGGCTACCGGAATGTTGCCGATCTGCCTGGGGGAAGCTACCAAGTTCTCTCAGTATTTGCTGAATTCGGATAAACGTTACCGGGTAATTGCTCGTCTGGGACAACGTACCGACACCTCCGATGCCGATGGAAATGTGGTGGAAACGCGAGCAGTGACGTTTACCGCGAAGGCGTTGGCAGAGGCACTGGAACGTTTTCGTGGAACCACGCAGCAGGTACCATCAATGTATTCCGCGTTGAAGCATCAAGGCCGCCCGCTGTACGAGTATGCGCGTCAGGGGATCACGCTCCCGCGTGAAGCGCGCGATATTACTGTGTATGAACTGCTGTTTATTCGTCACGATGGGAATGAGTTGGAGCTGGAAATTCACTGTTCCAAAGGCACCTACATTCGTACCGTCATTGACGATCTAGGTAAAATGCTCGGCTGTGGTGCCCATGTGACTTATCTGCGTCGCGTGCAGGTTGCCACTTATCCGGCAGAGCGTATGGTCACATTGGATCAACTGCAAGCCCTTTTGGCGCAGGCGCAAGCGGAAAGGCAATCCCTTGAAGCGGTGCTGGATCCGCTACTGATGCCGATGGACAGCCCGGTCAGCAGCTATCCTGAAGTAAATCTGCCGCCAGATGTGGCGGGTTATCTTAAACTCGGGCAGGCTGTTGAAGCGACTAACGACCCCGATGAAGGGCTGGTGCGCATCACCGAAGGTGATGCGCATGCGTTCATTGGTATAGGGATTATCGATGATGCCGGACGTGTGCTACCCAAGCGTCTGGTGGTCGAATTCTCTGAATAAGGCTTACTGTGTCTACCTTGCGATCGGCCATGGCTGAGAGTAAAATGGCGCGGCTTATTTTTAATAGGTTACATAGTCGCTGAATTAGAGATCGGCACCTGTTTTTATCTATACTGTTTTGGAGTATTACAATGTCTCTAAGCGTTGAAACTAAAGCAAAAATCGTCTCAGAATTCGATCGTAGCACTAAAGACAGTGGTTCTACCGAAGTGCAGGTTGCTCTGTTGACCGCGCAGATTAACCATCTGCAAGATCACTTCTCCGAGCATAAAAAGGATCACCACAGCCGTCGTGGTCTGCTGCGTATGGTTTCTCAGCGCCGTAAGCTGTTGGAGTACCTGAAGCGTAAAGATGTAGCGCGTTATGCTACCCTGATCGAGCGTCTGGGTCTGCGTCACTAATCTGGCAAGTTTCAGAGGAAAGGGGCCTCATAGTGCCCCTTTCCTCTAGAGAGTGCTTAAAAAACAGAGTAATGTACTATCAACTTTATCGGCGCCGTTGTCGGCGCCGTTCGCTACAGAAGTTCGTGCGGCTAATAAAAACTTTATGTATCTTTCTGGACTGGTTCCAGCTTAAAGTAAAAGTTGTTATTAGTCGCGAGGATGTAGCGAGATGGTTTGTAATCAACGGCGAGACGCTGTGCCGAACACAACGACATCGGCTGGTATCTGGTAAACCCGAGAATGATAAACCCTGAGTAAAGGATATTATTTTGCTAAACCCTATCGTACGTAAGTTTCAATACGGTCAGAATACCGTTACGCTCGAAACGGGCATGATGGCACGTCAGGCCACTGCTGCTGTTATGGTCAGCATGTATGACACTGCAGTTTTCGTGACCGTTGTTGGGGCGAAAAATGCCAAACTAGGTCAGGATTTTTTCCCGCTGACCGTTAACTATCAAGAGCGTACTTACGCTGTGGGCCGCTTCCCTGGTGGGTTCTTCCGTCGTGAAGGTCGTCCTAGCGAAGGCGAAACCCTGATTTCTCGTCTGATTGACCGCCCAATCCGTCCTCTGTTCGCTGATGGCTTTGTCAATGAAGTACAGGTTATCGCAACGGTGGTTTCTGTAAATCCACAGATCAATCCAGATATCGTAGCAATGATCGGTGCGTCTGCAGCGCTGAGCCTGTCTGGTCTGCCTTTTAATGGACCGATTGGTGCTGCCCGTGTTGGTTACATCAACGATCAGTTTGTACTAAATCCGACCATCGACGAACTGAAACAGAGCCGTCTGGATCTGGTGGTTGCCGGTACGCAGGGCGCAGTACTGATGGTGGAATCCGAAGCGGATCTGCTGAGCGAAGATCAAATGTTGGGTGCTGTGGTGTTTGGTCACGAGCAGCAACAGGTGGTTATCGACAACATTAATGAACTGGTGAAAGAAGCCGGTAAACCGCGTTGGGATTGGCAGGCACCTGCCGTTAACGTTGCTCTGCTGGATCGCGTGAAAGCGCTGTCTGAAACGCGTCTTGGCGATGCGTACCGTATCACCAAGAAACAAGAGCGTTACGCGCATATCGACGTTATCAAATCTGAGGTTAGCGCTAAATTGCTGGCTGCTGATCATTATCAGGACCTCAATGAAATTCAGGACATTCTGGGCAGCATCGAGAAAAATGTAGTGCGCAGCCGCGTACTGCGTGGCGAACCGCGTATCGATGGCCGTGAAAAAGACATGATCCGTGCGCTGGATGTGCGTACTGGCGTTCTGCCAAGAACCCATGGTTCTGCGCTGTTTACTCGTGGTGAAACTCAGGCGCTGGTAACGGCAACGCTGGGTACCGAACGTGATGCACAAAACATTGATGGATTGACTGGTGAAACCACCGATCGCTTCTTGCTGCACTACAACTTCCCTCCGTACTCTGTGGGTGAAACCGGTATGGTTGGCTCTCCGAAGCGTCGTGAAATTGGTCACGGTCGCCTGGCGAAACGTGGTGTTCTGGCTGTGATGCCTACCGCCGCTCAGTTCCCGTACACGGTACGTGTGGTTTCTGAAATTACAGAATCCAATGGCTCTTCTTCCATGGCTTCCGTCTGTGGTGCTTCTTTAGCGCTGATGGATGCAGGCGTACCGATAAAAGCCGCCGTTGCGGGTATCGCGATGGGTCTGGTGAAAGAAGGCGATAACTTTGTGGTGCTGTCCGACATCCTGGGTGACGAAGATCACTTAGGTGATATGGATTTCAAAGTGGCCGGTAGCCGCGAAGGCGTTACTGCACTGCAAATGGATATCAAAATTGCAGGTATCACCAGCGAAATCATGCAGATTGCTCTGAATCAGGCCAAAGGTGCACGTCTGCACATTCTGGGCGTGATGGAGCAGGCCATCAGCGCGCCGCGTGACGATATTTCTCAGTTTGCACCGCGAATCCACACCATTAAGATAAACATCGACAAAATCAAGGACGTGATTGGTAAAGGTGGTTCAGTAATTCGTGCGTTAACTGAAGAGACGGGCACCACTATCGAGATCGAAGATGACGGTACGGTAAAAATTGCCGCAACCGACGGCGAAAAAGCGCGTCATGCCATTCGTCGTATCGAAGAGATAACCACAGAAATCGAAGTAGGTCGTCTCTACCAAGGTAAGGTAACGCGCATCGTTGACTTCGGCGCGTTCGTTGCAATTGGCGGCGGCACAGAAGGTTTGGTACACATCTCTCAAATCGCTGACAAGCGCGTTGAGAAAGTCACTGACTACCTGCAAATGGGTCAAGAAGTTCTGGTTAAAGTGCTGGAAGTTGACCGTCAGGGCCGTGTACGTTTGAGTATTAAGGAAGCAACTGCTCAGTCTCAGGACTACAGCGCCTTCTGAGGAAGAATAATAGCCATTTTTTGTTATTTTGCTACTCCCCCGCCTAAGCGTAGAATGGCATTTTGTGAGGAATAGACAGTCTTTCATTGATGAGCGTGCGGGGACAGGATGTTCATCAAATGTTTGTCTTCTGGAGTGGAAAATGAAGCCTTTCTTACGCTGGTGTTAAGTTGTAACAGCACACTTATGCTGGCATGACGCAGAAACACGGATTGGCGTAAAACGCGGTATTGGCAATTCCAGTGCAGCCTGCTTTAAAGCAGGAAGTCATTTTGACGCGCATGGAACAAATTCTTGCCAGTCGGCGCTAACCGATGACGAACGCGCACAGCTATTATGTGAGCGCGGAGTGCTGTATGATAATCTCGGACTGAGAGCGTTAGCGCGTAATGATTTTTCACAGGCGCTATCAATCCGTCAGGATATGCCGGAAGTGTTTAACTATCTCGGCATTTATTTAACGCAGGCAGAAAATTTTGATGCTACCTATGAAGCGTTTGATTCTATACTAGAGCTTGATCCAACTTACAATTATGCACGTTTGAACCGGGCATTGTCTTATATTATGGCGGTCGTTACTTATTAGCTCGGTATGATCTGCTGGCGTTTTATCGAGACGATCCGAACGATGCTTTCCGTACGTTATGGCTGTATTTGGCTGCATGGGAGATAGATCACAATGCTGCCAAGGCCGGATTAAAGAAGCGTTATGACAGTGCAGAAAGAGAGGTCCATAGGGATGGAATATTGTCGAATTCTATCTAAACAACATCAGTGAAGCTGTGCTGATAGAGCGCCTGAAGGCAGAATCAACGGATAACACTTCGCTCGCTGAGCATTTCAGTGAAACTAACTTCTATTTTTAGGTAAGCACTACCCAAGTCTGGGGGACAAGAACAACGCCATGGACGCTGTTCAAGCTGACGGTTGCCAACCAAACGTACATAACTTTGTTGAGCACCGCTATGCATTGTTGGAGTTGGCGTTGTCAGACCAAGAGCAAGACGACCTATCAGGCTCGGAACAGCAATAGCTGACGCACGTAATCAGCCTGGAACTACTGTTTCTATCGCCTTAACGGGCGAGGGCTTTTTTGTTCTTTTTTTAATCTAATTTGAGCCGGTTCACACTTTCAATGAAAATAACTGAGTATTTTCTCGATAAGTTACGTGTAAGACTGGTCGCCATTTCACTATGAGGCACGTTTACATGGTAAAGTTTGAAACCTCTTTTGCTGACCTGGGGCTATCCGCTGATATTTTGAATGCACTGTCGGATATGGGATATGAGAAACCCTCTCCCATCCAGGCAGAGTGTATTCCTCATTTGCTTAATGGCCGCGACGTGCTGGGTATGGCCCAAACCGGTAGCGGCAAGACAGCAGCGTTTTCATTACCGCTGCTGCACAATATCAAACCTGAACTGAAAGTGCCACAAATGCTGGTGCTGGCACCTACCCGTGAGTTGGCGGTGCAGGTGGCTAAAGCTTGTAATTATTTCTCTAAACACATGCACGGTGTGAGTGTGGTAGCACTCTATGGCGGTCAGCGCTATGACGTTCAATTGCGTGCACTGCGCCAGGGTGCGCAAATTGTGGTTGCTACGCCGGGACGTTTGCTGGATTACCTGAAACGCGGTACGCTGGATCTCTCTAACCTAAGCGGTCTGGTACTGGATGAAGCTGACGAAATGTTGCGTATGGGCTTCATTGAGGATGTTGAAAGCATCATGGCCCAGATCCCGGCTCAGCACCAAACGGCACTGTTCTCGGCAACCATGCCGGAAGCGATTCGCCGTATTACTCGCCGCTTTATGAAAGATCTACAGGAAGTGCGCATTCAATCAAGCGTGACGACATGTCCGGATATCAGCCAGAGTTACTGGACTGTGCACGGCATGCGTAAGAACGAAGCGTTGGTACGTTTCCTGGAAGCGGAAGACTTTGACGCTGCTATCATTTTCGTTCGTACCAAGAACGCCACGCTGGAAGTGGCTGAAGCCTTGGAGCATAGCGGGTACAACAGCGCGGCGCTGAATGGTGACATGAATCAGGCTCTGCGTGAGCAGACGCTGGAGCGCTTAAAAGATGGTCGTCTGGATATTTTGATCGCCACCGACGTTGCGGCACGCGGTCTGGATGTGGAACGTATCAGTCTGGTGGTGAACTACGATATTCCGATGGATGCCGAATCCTACGTGCACCGTATTGGCCGTACTGGTCGCGCCGGTCGTGCAGGTCGTGCATTATTGTTCGTGGAAAACCGTGAACGTCGCCTGCTGCGCAATGTTGAACGCATCATGAAGCTGACGATCCCTGAAGTCAATTTGCCGAACGTTGAATTGTTAGGTGAGCGCCGTCTGGCGAAGTTTGCCGCAAAAGTGCAGTCACAACTGGAAAGCAGCGATTTGAATATATACCGTGCGTTACTGACTAAACTGCAACCGGCTGAAGAGCTGGATATCGAAACGCTAGCGGCTGCATTGTTGAAAATGGCGCAAGGTGAGCGTCCGTTGATCCTGCCGCCAGAAGCGGTGATCGAGCGTCGGCCTCGCCGCGAATTCCGCGATCGTAATGACAGCGGCGATCGTCGCCCGGGTCATGATGGCGATCGTCCCCAGCGCCGTGAGCGTCGTAATCTAGGTGAGATGCAACTGTATCGCATCGAAGTGGGTCGTGATGATGGTGTTGAAGTTCGCCACATCGTTGGTGCTATTGCCAACGAAGGGGATATCAGCAGCCGTTATATTGGCAACATCAAGCTGTTCGCATCGCACTCCACCATCGAATTGCCGAGGGGAATGCCTGGCGATCTGCTAACGCATTTTACTCGTACGCGAATCCTGAATAAGCCGATGAACATGCAACTGATCGGTGATGCACAGACGTTCAAATGTCGTGAGCGCAGCGACAGTCGTGGCGCACCGCGTTCTGGCACTGGCAATCATCGTGACAGTGGCCATCGTTCATTCGGTGGGCAAGGTGATGCTCCTCCTGAAGGTCAGGGTGAGCGTCGCGAACGCAATTTCAGCCGTGATGGTCAACGCGCTCCGCGCCGCCGTCCTGCTGATATTGGCAAATAAAAATCACATTGAGTGATCGGTATATTGGCTTGTCTTTGAGGCGAAGTGCAACACTTCGCTTCTAAGAATAAGATAGTCCTTTACATAACTTGTACCCTTGTATTTTTTGACTTACTGGCTGAACTTAATTTTGTTTTAAGGCTTTAAAGGGATAGTCCGAACTCTTCAGCGTAGTTATTGCGGTTCCGGAAGAGAAGTACTAAAAATAGACCTCGTTAAAGTAATGCTATTTGGCGCTGCATAAAAATAACAATGCTGGGTGAAATTAAATATGTCTGAACTCTTTGTTAAGGAACGCTTTAGTTGGCGTTCGTTAGGATGGCTTTTGCTCTATTTTTGGTTTTTCTCCTGCGCACTCCAGCTTGTCATTGTTCTTACTTGTCATAGTGGCACCACGGGATTGCGCGATTCATTACTTTACAGCTTGCTATGGCTAATCCCCGTTTTGTTTTCCATGTCAGAACCAAAATCATTAGCAGCGTACTGGGCATCTTGTTATGAGTTACCTCTTTGATCGCCCTTTGGCTATTACTTCATATATAAATAAACAAGAGTTTTCACAAAGCGTTATTTTTGTGATGTTCGAGTTTAATAATAGAAAAGAAGCCGGTGAATATGTAAGTTAATATTTCAGTCTGAAAGTTTTCACTATATTGCTTTTTATACGATGATAGTTTGGTTTCTGTAGTAAACTGCGATAAATTTACCTGCTGTTTAAAATAAAGTGACGGTATACACCTTAATTGTCGTAGCGCTGTTTGGTGTTCCCCCTTTATAAAAAAATACATAATGAGGATTAGACACTGGAAAAGGCCAGTGATTATCTAGAAAGCCGTATATCTACTACCGCACCGTGGCAGTAAATTGCGGTTATGTTGAGTACCGCTAACAGAGAGTTAGCAAGCATGACAGAAATGCTAAAGCAGAATGCGGCGTTGCCCGCTGGCAAACCTGAAAGATGCGAATGGTGATAAGCCGCGCACGCTGGTACTGGTGATCGGTGAGTTAACCACCAGTAGCCGTATGAGCCTGTGTGGTTATGATCGTGTGAGACCACGCTGCGGCTAGATGCGTTACGTAAAAGCGATCCCAATCTGGTGCTGTTCAACGATGTCGTGACCTTACCTCCGTACACCATTGAAATCTTGCAGCAGGCGCTGACGTTTGCCGATGAGTTGCAGCCAGATCTCTATTTGATCAAACCCTCGCTTATGAACATGATGAAACAGGCCGGATACAAAACGTTCTGGATCACCAATCAGCAGACCATGACTAAACGAAATATGTTGCTGACAGTGCTCTCTCAGCAAACAGACGAACAGTTCTATTTTCGTTACCTGGAAGAGACAACGAAATTTGTCGGGCGAGAAGGTATTCCTGACGGCGCGAGCGACAGCGATGTCGAAGTCTATAACGATTACGACAATGCTGAACTGTACAACGATTAACGATTATGTGATCGAAATCCTGATCCGCACCTTTGAAGAAACTTAGTCGAATGGTTTTCCTGCTCTACTTCTAGGATCACGGTGAAGATGTTTACGAGACGCCGCCGCACAATGTGCTCGGACGCGATGAATCTGTGCCGACGCGTACCGTGTACAATACGGTGCCATTCATTCTCTGGAATTCGCCACAGTGTCAGAAAGATAATCCGATCAATTATGCCACTTACGTAGACCGAAAATACAGCAATGCGCATCGCGCTGGTCTTGCATTCAATAACCTAATACACCATCAAACGTAATACTCACGTTTGATGTAAGTACCTACCGATAAGCCTATCGTGCATTTCGGATTACGATTGAGGCGTTTCAATCGGTTGCACAGCGTGCAGATTTTTACGCTCAATACGCTGTGTATACAGTTTGCCAACAATGTGTTTTGCTTTTGTAA